>CAKPRX010000063.1 GCA_934183135.1 uncultured Prevotella sp. | reverse complement strand
GATTAATACTGATTGCCATCGTATTCATAGGCTTCACCTGGTGGAGCACGCCATCTGACGAAGAAGTCAAGGCCCAGCGTGAACAGGTGGCCAAGCAGGAAGCTGCCAAAAAGCAAATGGATAAGGCCAAGGCTGCAGCCATACAGGCACAGAGAACCAAGGCCATCCAGCAGACTATCGAGGACTCTACAGCCCTTTTCCATAAGGCACTGCAGGGTACGCCACAGCGTATAGTGCTCAAGAACAGCCAGGTAGAGCTGACCCTTAACAGTAAGGGAGCCACCGTTGAGAAAGCCCTTGTCAAGAATTACAAGGATAATATCAACGAGCGTCAGGGTGTAGTACTCTTTGAGCAAAAAGATCAGAGCCTCAATTACACATTAGCAGCTAAAGAAGCTAATATTTCTACTCAGGACCTGTACTTTGAACCTTCGCAAGTTACAGACACTACCGTTGTCTTCACAGCTTGGGCCAGCCAGGGCAAGGGTATTGTCCTAAGCTACCGCCTGGGCCATGACTACATGCTCCACATGCAGTTCTCTGTTCAGGGCATGGGTGGCCTCTTCGCCCCCAGCACCAACACCATGGACATAAACTGGCAGGAGAAATGCCGCCAACAGGAGCGCGGTTTTACTTTTGAAAACCGCTATGCCACACTTACCTACCACAATGCCGATGGTGGCACCGACTACCTGAGCGAGACTTCGGAGAAGATAGACGACCCTGTTGAGGACAAGATTGACTGGGTGGCCTTTAAAAATCAGTTCTTCTCTGCTGTCATGATAGCCCGCAACGACTTTCAACCTAATGCGCTGATGACCTCAATACCACAGGAGAAAGGGTCGGGTTACCTGAAGAGCTACCAGGCTAAGATGAAGACTTTCTTCGACCCTGATGGCAAGCAGCCCTCCGAGTTCGATTTCTACTACGGTCCTAACGATTTCCGCCTTCTGCAGAGTGTTGAGAAAGAGAGCACATTCCACAAGGACCTGGAACTTCAGCGACTGGTTTACCTGGGATGGCCTCTGTTCCGCATTATCAATCGTTGGTTTACCATATACGTGTTCGACTGGCTCTCTCGTGTGTTCCCCATGGGCGTAGTGCTTATCCTTATCACTCTGCTACTCAAGGTTATCACTTTCCCAATGGTCAAGAAGAGCTATATGAGCAGTGCCAAGATGCGTGTGCTCAAACCGAAACTCGACGCAGCCACTGCCAAGTATGACAAGCCCGAAGACCAGATGCAGAAACAGCAGGCCATGATGGCTGAGTATGCTAAGTACGGCGTAAGTCCCCTCTCGGGATGTCTGCCCATGCTGATCCAGATGCCCATCTGGATTGCCATGTTCAACTTTGTCCCCAATGCCATCCAGCTGCGTGGTCAGAGTTTCCTGTGGATGCACGACCTCTCGACCTACGACCCCATTATCGAGTGGAGCCGTAACCTGCCGCTGATAGGCGATCACCTATCACTCACCTGTATACTCTTCTGCGTAGCCAACCTACTCTATTCGTGGATGACCATGCGCCAGCAACGCGACCAGATGGTAGGACAGCAGGCCGAGCAGATGAAGATGATGCAGTGGATGATGTTCCTCATGCCACTCATGTTCTTCTTTATCTTCAACGACTACTCTGCCGGACTGAATTTCTACTACTTTATCAGCCTCTTCTTCTCGGCTGCCATCATGTGGACGCTTCGCAAGACCACCAATGACGAGAAGCTGCTCGCCATCCTTGAAGCCCGCTACAAGGAGAACCAGAATAATCCTCAGAAAATGAAAGGTCTGGCCGCACGCTTGCAGGCTATGCAGGAGCAGCAGGCACAGCTGCAGAAACAGCGCGAAGAACTGGAACGTAAAAGACGCAAATTGTAATGAATACAGCAAAGACTATCGCCATAGTTGCCGCCCTCAGCATGGGCGGCAATTTTGCAAACGCACAGACCATGATAGGTAAGAATGACATCAAACTCGCCTCAGATGCCATGACCCCAGAGGCTCTCTGGGCCATGGGACGTATCGGCGGGGTGCAGGCTTCGCCAGACGGCAAGCAGGTAGTTTACCAGGTGGGCTACTACAGCGTTAAGGAGAACAAGGGGCATCAGATGCTCTTCTGCATGAACGGAGACGGCAGCGACAAGCGCCCCCTGACCCATAGTGCCAAGAACGAGACCGATGCAACCTGGATAGAAGGCGGCCGCAAGATAGCCTACCTCTGTGATGGTCAGCTCTGGAAGATGAATCCAGACGGCAGCAACAAGCAGCAGCTTACCCACTCAGACATAGACATCGAGGGATTTAAGTTTGCCCCCGACGGCAAGCAGGTCATCCTCATCAAGTCGCTCCCCTACCACGGCACCATCAAGCAGAACCCGGCCGACCTCCCCAAGGCCACCGGGCGCCTCATTACCGACATGAACTACCGCCACTGGGACCACTATGTAGAGAGCATAGCCCATCCCTTTGTGGCCCAGGTAGCCAACGACCGGATAGATAACGGTACCGACATCATGGCCGGCGAACCCTACGAATGTCCCACGGCCCCCTTTGGAGGCATCGAGCAGATAACTTGGAGCCCCAACTCCAAGCAGATAGCCTATTCGAGCCGTAAGCGTACCGGTCTGCAGTACGCCATCTCTACCGATGCCGACATTTATCTCTATGATACTGAGAGCAAGACCACCCGTAACCTCTGTAAACCTGCAGGTTACAAGGAGCCAGCCATTGACCCCACCAAGACTATGAAGGACCAGCCCGTAAACCGCCAGCAAGGCGATCTCAATGTGGGTTACGATACTAATCCTTCTTTCTCGCCCGATGGTACCCGCATAGCATGGCTCAGCATGGCCCACAACGGCTACGAGAGCGACCGCAACCGACTGCTGATATACACCCTGTCTACTGGTAAGAAAGAATATGTAACCGAGACACTGGACACCAACGTCGACGAGTTTTGCTGGAATAGCGACAGCAAGTCGCTCTACTTCTTAGCTGTATGGCATGGCTGTACCCACATCTACCAGACCACATTGACGGGGCAAATACATCAGGTCACCACTGGCCAGTACGATTACAGCAGCGTACAACTCATGGGCCGTGGCAAGCAGCTGTTGGTCACCCGCCACTCCATGAGTCACCCGGACGACATTTTTATCATCACACCGAAGAAGAAGGCCGAGGTTACTCAGATAACCGATGAGAATAAGCACATATTCGACCAGCTGGCTATCGGCAAGGTGGAGCCCCGCTGGGTGAAGACCACCGATAACAAGGACATGCTGGTATGGATAATCCTGCCGCCCCACTTTGATGCCACTAAGAAATACCCCACCCTACTCTTCTGCGAGGGTGGCCCACAGAGTCCCGTCTCTCAGTTCTGGAGTTACCGCTGGAACATGCAGATTATGGCTGCCCACGGGTATGTCATCATTGCCCCCAACCGCCGCGGCCTCCCCGGCTTCGGCAGCGAGTGGAACGAGGCCGTCAGTGGCGATTGGACGGGCCAGTGCATGAACGACTATCTCAGCGCCATTGACGACGCAGCCAACAATCTGCCCTATGTGGACAAGGATAGGCTTGGAGCCGTAGGCGCCAGTTTCGGTGGTTTCTCGGTCTACTATCTGGCCGGTCATCACAACAAGCGCTTCAAGTGTTTTATCGCCCACGACGGAGCCTTCAACCTGGAGTCCATGTACACCGATACCGAGGAGGCATGGTTCTCTAACTGGGAGTACGATGACGCTTTCTGGAACAAGGACCAGACCGACCGCGCACGCCGCACCTATGCCAACAGTCCACACCGTGCTGTCGACAACTGGGATACCCCCATCCTCTGCATCCACGGCGAGAAAGACTATCGTATCAATGCCAACCAGGGCTTTGGTGCCTTCAATGCCGCGCGCATGAGGGGCATCCCCGCCGAGTTGCTGCTGTACCCCGATGAGAACCACTGGGTACTCAAACCACAGAACGGCATCCTCTGGCAGCGCACGTTCTTCTCGTGGCTCGACCGCTGGCTCAAAAAATAAGAAACACAATAAATATAAACTATGAATCAATCAGTTCAAAAAACCTTACGCGACTCAGCGGCCCTCCGCTGGACAGCCCTGCTGCTGCTGGCCTTGGCCATGTTCTGCGCCTATATCTTCATGGACATCCTATCGCCCATCAAAGACCTGATGCAGACGCAGCGCGGATGGGACTCCGATGCCTTTGGCACCATGCAGGGATCCGAGACCTTCCTCAACGTATTCGTATTCTTCCTCATCTTTGCCGGTATCATTTTGGACAAGATGGGAGTACGTTTCACCGCCCTCCTGTCGGGAGCCGTCATGCTCATCGGCGCCATCATCAAGTGGTATGCCATCAGCGATGCCTTCATTGGCAGCAGCCTGGAGGTCTGGTTTACCAACAACCTCAATCACATTCCCGTTTTCGAGCAGCTCGGCGTGTCTCCTTTCTATGAGGGCATGCCTGCCTCTGCCAAGCTCGCAGCCTGTGGCTTCATGCTCTTCGGCTGCGGAGCCGAGATGGGCGGCATTACCGTATCGCGCGGCATCGTCAAGTGGTTCAAGGGACGCGAGATGGCCCTGGCCATGGGTTCCGAGATGGCCCTGGCCCGTCTGGGTGTAGCCACCTGTATGATTTTCTCGCCTTTCTTTGCCAAGCTGGGCGGCGTGGTCAGCGTATCGCGCTCTGTGGCTTTTGGTGTAGTACTCCTCTGTATCGCCCTCATCATGCTGGTAGTCTACTTCTTCATGGATAAGAAGTTGGACAAGCAGACGGGCGAAGCCGAGGAAAAGGATGACCCCTTCAAGATAAGCGACCTGGGGCAGATACTTACCAGCAGCGGTTTCTGGCTGGTCTCCCTGCTCTGCGTGCTTTACTACTCAGCCATATTCCCTTTCCAGAAATATGCCGTGAACATGCTCCAGTGCAACCTCACCTTTACCGAGGTTCCCGAGGGCTCGTTCTGGGCCTCCACCTCGGTCACCATCGTCCAGTATGTCATCATGCTGGTTGTGGCCGCCACTGCCTTCATGTTCAACTTCATGAAGAACAAGCAGCTCAAGTACACCATGCTCACCCTGTCCATCGTAGCCCTTATAACCTACTGCTATATGGGCTACATGCGCCAGTCGGCTGAGTCCATCTTTGCCGTTTTTCCCCTGCTGGCCGTGGGCATTACTCCCATACTGGGCAACTATGTTGACCACAAGGGCAAGGCAGCCAGCATGCTCGTCCTGGGCTCGCTGCTGCTCATCGCCTGTCACCTCACGTTTGCCTTCATCTTGCCCGAGTTCAAGGGCAATCAGGTAGGCGGTGTCATCGTGGCCTACGTCACCATCCTTATTCTCGGCGCCTCGTTCTCACTGGTTCCAGCCTCGCTCTGGCCCAGCGTGCCCAAGCTCGTTGACGCCAAGATTATCGGTTCGGCCTACGCGCTGATATTCTGGATTCAGAACATCGGCCTCTGGCTCTTTCCCCTGCTCATCGGCAAGGTGCTGACCATGACCAACGAGGGGGTAACCGATGCCACCCAGCTCAACTACACCGCTCCGCTGGTCATGCTGGCTGGCTTAGGCGTAGCCGCCCTGCTTATAGGACTGGTGCTCAAGGTGGTTGACAAGAAGAAAGGGCTGCACCTCGAAGAGCCCAATATCAAGTAGCCCCGTCATTATGACCCTAACGCCAGGTACCGTACCTCCCTTAACCAGGGCAGTACCTGGCGTTATTACCTTAAACCATCGCCGTTACCCTATTGCGTGCCGACAGCCCCTACCCGCTTGCTGACCCTGTCTGGCCGACAGGCCACCCATCCAGCCGACAGGCTCCGGGCCCATCCACGTTAACCCTAAGAAGACCCCGGACCGCCATGAGCTCCATCCGAAATCATGGAACCCACATCCCGGACTTCCGGATGCCCATCCGCAGTCTTCGCACACACATCCTAAACCTTAGGATACACCTACAGGATATTCAAGGAGCCTTAGCGGCCCTCCGGATATAATTAACCACACTGAATACTAACTAAAAACATTACAATTATGACAGAAGAAAATTCACTCTCCAACCAGATTGAGATGAAGAAAGTATGGCAGCTACTGGCCATCATCGTAGTTACCACCATCATCTGGAACCTGCCTACCTCGGCGTTCGGCATCGACGGACTTACCGTCATCCAGCAACGCGTCATCGCCATCTTTGCCTTTGCCACCCTGTCGTGGCTACTCGAAGCCATTCCCGCCTGGGCCACCTCGCTGGCCATCATATCGGTGATGTGTCTCACGCTGTCTGACAACTCCATAGCCTGCTTCCGGGGCGAGGGCGAAGCCTTCGGCGAGTTGCTCAAGGCCAAGGACATCATGGCCACCTTTGCCAATCCCGTTATCATGCTCTTCTTGGGCGGTTTCATCTTAGCCATTGCCGCCACCAAGTCGGGTCTCGACGTGCTACTGGCCAAGAACCTCATCCGCCCCTTTGGCCATAAGAGCGAGAATGTACTCCTGGGCTTCCTGCTCATCACCGGTGTATTCTCTATGTTTGTGTCTAACACGGCCACGGCAGCCATGATGCTTACCTTCCTTACTCCCGTGTTTGCCGCCCTGCCTGCCAATGGCAAGGGACGTATCGCCCTCACCATGTGCATACCCATCGCAGCCAACATCGGTGGTATGGCCACGCCTATAGGTACCCCGCCCAACGCCATAGCCCTTCAGGCACTCAACGAGCAGCTGGGCCTAAACATAAGTTTCGGCCAGTGGATGGCCTTCATGTTTCCCCTGGTCATCGTCATTCTACTTATCAGCTGGCGACTCATTCTCTGGTTCTTTCCCTTCACCAAAAAGACGATAGAGCTCAAGATTGAGGGTCATGTAGCCCACGGCTGGCGCATGTGGGTGGTGTGTATCACCTTTGTTGTCACCATTCTGATGTGGCTCTTTGACCGCGTCACCGGCGTCGATGCCAATACTGTGGCCATCATCCCCATGGGCATATTTGCCCTTACCGGTGTCATTACCGGCAAGGACTTACAGAAGATAGACTGGAGCGTTATCTGGATGGTAGCCGGCGGTTTTGCCCTCGGACTGGGCATGAATGGCACCGGACTGGCCGACCGTGCCATAGAGAGCATCCCCTTCGGTGGCTTCTCGCCCATTGCCATCCTGCTCATCTCAGGCATTATCTGCTACTTCCTCAGTAACTTTATCAGCAACACCGCCACCGCGGCCCTGCTGGTTCCCATCCTGGCCGTAGTATGTACGGGCATGGGCGACAAGCTCGGCTCCATCGGCGGCACCTCTACCATCATCATCGGCATAGCCCTGGCCGCCTCGAGTGCCATGTGTCTGCCCATCTCTACACCGCCTAATGCCATAGCCTACTCTACCGGACTCATCAAGCAGAACGACATGCTCAAGGCCGGTCTTACCATGGGCATTATCAGTATGGTGCTGGGCTACGCCCTGCTCTACTTTGTAGGCAAGAGCGGCCTGCTGAGCTAAGTCAGCCTATGGGGCCTGCCCTGTACCCCGCCCATTATAATAGAGTAGATGTAGGGGATTGATCCCATAGCACCTCTCATCGCACCGCACGTTCGGGTCTCGTACACGGTGCTACATATAAATGGCCATCCCGTGGTTCGGGGTGGCCATTTAGTATATTCGGACGGAGCCGCGACCCTCGCGGCCCATCGTTCGACCTACCTATATATTAATAGGTGTAGCACGGGGGTCAGATATTCACCCGCACACCAGCATAGAACATGCGTCCGTGTACCGGACCCCATATCAGCGTAGGCTCAAAGTCGGTTCCCCAGGGATTATCGGCCCCATAGATGGTAGTATGTTGCGTAAAGCCAGTCAGGTTCTCGCCTCCCACATAGACCGACCAGTGCTTGAACCATCTGGTAAGCTGCGCGCTCACCTGCTCGTAGGCCTTGAAGCGCCGGTTCCAGGACTGCGTACCATCGGCCAGCTGATAAGGCTGAGGCATACGGCCACCGCCGTTCAGCTGCAGGGTACCGTCTACCTGCCAGCGACCATCAGGGGTCTTGTACGAGGCCGTAAACAGGCCCTTGTACTTGCTGGTAAGCGGCCGCTCACGCAGTATGCCGCCATAGGTGGCCTTCACATCATTCAGACGATAAGCAGCCGTAAGCGTAAGCGACTTGAAGAGCACATAGCTGGCATCTATCTGGAACGTGTGAGAGTAAGAGCGGCCCTGCAGGTTGTCGATACTGATGAGCCGATGGTCGCTGTCGTAGTCTATCACTGCCTGGTTAGAGAAGCGGGTATAGTAGTACTCGGCATTGACCTTCAGTGTCTCCTGGCCCAGCGGTATGTTGAGCGCCATGCTCACTCCGGTGTTCCAGGCATCCTCTTGTCCCAGGTTGCCTATCCTCAACTGGCGTCCGCTGGCCAGCAGGTAGTTGTTCTCGGCCAAGGCGTGTACCGTGCGGTAACCCTTGCCAGCCGAAAAGCGCAGTGTAAGGATGTCGGTGGGCATATATTTTAAGTGAAAGCGCGGTGTATAGAAAGTTCCGTAGAGCGAACTATGGTCTATCCGCAATCCGGCCATAGCCGTAAGCCGACTGTCCAGGGTGTATGTGTACTGCACATAGGCACCAGGCACCGTCTCGCGCTCGGCCCAGCGCTTGCCATTCGCCGGCTGCGTCTGGTTCTCACCGCCCTCACGGTAGTACTGGCCCAGGTAGTCGTAGTTCACGTTCAGGCCGGCCGAGAGGTTGTGCTGCTTGGTAAAGCTGGTCTCGAAGAGCAGCGCTCCGTACACATTCTTCTCATTCACGTCGTACCCCTTGATGCCGTAGTGCGACTGGAGCTGGTGCATCGCGGCCGAGGTCAGCAGCGCTATGTTAGTGCCGTGGTCGGTGTCAAGCACAAAGGCATGCTTGGCATAAGCCTCGTAGCGATGGGTGGCCAGCCCGATGGTAAACAGCTGCTGGCCAGCTGCCTGGTGATGGTTCGTCTGGCCTCCCCAACGGTTCTCCTTCATTCCCGCTATGCCAGCATGGAGCATGTAGATGCCCCGGGAGTACAGCCAGCGGCTCTGTAGGTTGTACTGCTCTGTCCGTGGCTTGTCCAGGAACCCATCGCCGTTGTCATCATGGTTCGCCATACTGTTCTCGTAGTGCATCAGGATATTGCCACTCAGATAGGGGTTGAGGTGTACATTAGCATCAGCATTGGCCTCGATACGGCTTTTGGTATCGCCAAACAGGTTGAACTCTGCGCCAGACTTATCTTCGGGCTTCTTGTAGTCTATGTTTATCTGCCCAGTGATAGACTCGTACCCGTTCTTCACCGATGCGGCTCCCTTGGACACCTGAATACCCTTCATCCACGGGCCGGGTACATAGCCTAAGGCATAAGGGGTGGCCGCGCCTCTGAAGTTGGGCATATTCTCCGTAAGCATCTGCACATAGGTGCCCGAGAGGCCCAGCAGCTTTATCTGGCGCGCTCCTGTGGTGGCATCGTTATACGCCACATCGACCGAGGGGTTGGTGGTAAAGCTCTCGCCAAGGTTGCAGCACGCCGCCTTGAACAGCTCGTCGCGGCCTATCTTCAATCCGTTTACGGCACCGGCCATGCGGGCCACGCTGGCTTTCTTACGTACCACAGCCACCTCGGCCAGGTCATGTACCGACTCTTCGTGACCGTCCGAGTGCTCGCACGTGGCATCTATCTTACGCGGTTTCACCTTCTCGCAACATGGCATGTGGTGGCCGGCGTCATAGAGCGACTTATAGACCAACATCTCGCCATGGCCGGGGCAGTTTATCTTAACAAAATTGCTGCGCTCTCCTTTCTCACAGCAGGGCATCATGTGGCCGGCAGCGGCCATGGCAGCCGGAAACACCACCCGTCCATGGCCAGGACAGGTTATCTCGACCATATCGGCCGAAGCCGCGCCTTTCTGGGACGTCTGTGGGGTACTGGAAGTATTCTGGGCACATGCCGGTGCCTGTGCCGGCTCGCAGCAGGTAGGCTCGTGCTGCGCATAGGCGGTCAGGCTGACAGCCAAGGCCAGCCCTACAAATATATTTCTCATTTTTTCTTATTTTCTTATTATTCTATATACCTTATTATATATAGGCTCCACACAGGAAGCCATACGCATATCGCTACGGACAACCTGCCCGCAATAGCAGGTCATCGCAGGGTAAGGGGTATATCAGATTATAAGAACAGTAAGCAGCGATAGATAACAACGGGGCGACACCCCATCTCTCCTGGCTATAGGCTTCTCGGTCACGGTCTGCCCAACGCGGCTATCCCCCTCGGTGGTAACAGACTGACAGCCCATGGGCAGAGCCATCAACTGTGGCTGTGGGGCCGAGACATACTCAGAAACGACAGAAGGTGGCAACTTGCGAACCTCCAACTGCATGCAGCTCTTGCGGGGCATGGTGCAGTCAGCCGGGCAACAGTCGGCCTCGGCCACCACAGCCGTCTGGTCGGTGTGGCAGCAGTGCATTACCACCACGCCAGTCCCCCAATAAATCATCAGCAGGGACAGGAGCATAGCCACTAATATGTTACCCGGTCGCTTCATCTATCACTTATTTTCCTGCAAAGTTAGACACAACTGCCGAGATACCCAAGCAAAACAGGCAATTTAACAATATTAAAGAGGTACCCATCAAACTGCCAGTCAGGCTAATCGCAGCACTTACAGCGCACCATCTTTGTTAAAAAAACTCAACTCGCGGAAAAATAAATGACAATTCCCCTGCCTTTCCCGCTGAAAAATAGTAATTTTGCAACCGATTTGGCTCACGTAAGCCTTATCACAGAGTTAATTAACATAAAGTCTAACTTTATTAATTTTAAACATTTTATTATTTTATGTCAGATTTAAAGAACGTACAGCCGTTGGCAGACTTCAATTGGGACGAGTTTGAGAATGGCGCAAACGCAGGCTCTAACAAAGAGGCTATTCAGAAAGCCTACGACGAGACCCTCAACAAGGTAACAGAGCACCAGGTGGTAGAAGGTACCGTTATCGCAGCCGACAAGAAAGAGGTTATCGTTAACATTGGCTACAAGAGCGATGGTATCATCCCCGCCTCTGAGTTCCGCTACAACCCCGACCTCAAGGTTGGTGACAAGGTAGAAGTCTACGTCGAGAACCAGGAGGACAAGAAGGGTCAGCTCGTTCTCTCTCACAAGAAGGCTCGCCTGGCCAAGAGCTGGGACCGTGTCAACGAGGCTCTCGAGAACGACGAGGTTATCCAGGGTTACATCAAGTGCCGCACTAAGGGTGGTATGATTGTCGACGTATTCGGCATTGAGGCCTTCCTGCCCGGTAGCCAGATTGACGTTCATCCTATACGTGACTACGACATGTTCGTAGGCAAGACTATGGAGTTCAAGATTGTCAAAATCAATCAGGAATTCCGCAATGTGGTTGTTTCTCACAAAGCCCTCATCGAGGCTGAGCTCGAAGCCCAGAAGAAAGACATCATTTCTAAGCTTGAAAAGGGCCAGGTACTCGAGGGTACTGTTAAGAACATCACCTCTTATGGTGTATTCGTTGACCTGGGCGGTGTTGACGGACTCATCCACATCACCGACCTTTCTTGGGGCCGCGTAAGCGATCCTCATGAGGTTGTCGAGCTCGACCAGAAGATCAACGTTGTTATCCTCGACTTCGATGAAGAGAAGAAGCGCATTGCCCTCGGTCTGAAGCAGCTCACCCCGCATCCCTGGGATGCCCTCGATCCTAACCTCAAGGTGGGCGACCACGTTAAGGGCAAGGTTGTGGTTATTGCTGACTACGGCGCATTCGTTGAGATACAGCCCGGCGTTGAGGGTCTTATCCACGTCAGCGAGATGTCTTGGAGCCAGCACCTCCGTTCAGCTCAGGACTTCCTCCACGTTGGCGACGAGGTAGAAGCCGTTATCCTCACACTCGACCGCGAGGAGCGCAAGATGAGCCTCGGTATCAAGCAGCTCAAGGAAGACCCCTGGCAGACCATCGATACCAAGTATCCCGTTGGCAGCAAGCACACGGCTAAGGTTTGCAACTTCACCAACTTCGGTATATTCGTTGAGCTGGAAGAGGGCGTAGACGGACTTATCCACATTTCTGACCTCTCTTGGACCAAGAAGGTTAAGCACCCATCTGAGTTCACCCAGGTTGGTGCCGACATTGAGGTCGTTGTACTCGAAATAGACAAGGAGAACCGTCGTCTGAGCCTCGGCCACAAGCAGCTTGAGGAGAATCCTTGGGACGTGTACGAGACTATTTACACACCGGGTTCTGTTCACGAGGGCAAGATTACCGAGATGATGGACAAGGGTGCCGTTATCACTCTGAATGAGGGCGGCGAAGGCTTCGCTACACCTAAGCACCTCGTAAAGGAGGACGGCTCACAGGCCAAGCAGGGCGAGGAACTTTCCTTCAAGGTCATCGAGTTCAACAAGAACTCTCGCCGCATCATCCTGTCACACTCTCGTACTTTCGAGGACGAGAAGGAGGATGTAAAGCCCGCTCGCAAGCACTCTGCCAAGAAGCAGGACACTCCTGTTATCAACAATGTAGCCGCCAGCACATCCCTGGGTGACCTGGATGTACTCGCCGAGCTGAAGCAGAAGATGGAAAAAGGAGAATAAGCCATCTCCATCCAGATAATTAAGGAAAAGCCCACAAAAAATTGTGGGCTTTTCTTTTTGTTTTGTCATTGATTATTTGTACCTTTGCAGCAACTTAACACATGAGCACGATGTTTCAACCCCTGAAACATCATTTTTCATAAACTCACATCACATATTATATATGTATAGCAAAGAAGAACTAATATCGAAAGCTATTCCCGAGCTTCAAGATATTGCCAAAAACATGGGAGTTGCCATCAGCGACACCCCCGACACAGAAGCGTTGGCCTATGCCATACTGGATAAG
>CAKPRX010000062.1 GCA_934183135.1 uncultured Prevotella sp. | reverse complement strand
ACTTGCATGTGTTAAGCCTGTAGCTAGCGTTCATCCTGAGCCAGGATCAAACTCTCCATTGTAAAATATCATTTTCCATATTATATATGGCGATTGTCTCTGTCCAGGACGCTATATCCATGATTTCGTTCAAGTTCAAAAGTACCTGTCTTCAGCACCGTCCGTAACGGACGGCGTGACGGCTCTCTTCTTTTACCCTAATGGCCTCCGAGGAGACCACCAGCTTCTTGTACTACTACTCTTCTGTTATATCTTAAATCTGTCAAAGAACTCTTTCCTATGCGCTCCCGGAAGTGTTTCGTTCTCGAAAGCGGATGCAAAGGTAGGGGTTTTCAGGACACCAGCCAAATAAATCGGAGAAAAAATCGCAAAAAACTTTCGGCTCTTGACATATATCAAGCGGAAACGGCGCCGCGGGAAACCTATACCTTATTGTATATAGCGCTCCAGAGAGCGCCCTATAGATGGCCAAGCATAAAAAATGGGCGAGTCACCCCGCCCAAAAAGTTTTCACAACGGAATAATCCTTATTGTGATTAGCTAGAAATATGGGCAAAGTTAAGATTTTTTTCCGAATAATCCTCATTTTTTTTAAGAAAATCACTATTTTTGCAAAAAATAGGCATCGCCTTGGCTATCAGAGCCAATTCACGGTGTCCCGACTGCCCTATCTGTGCTGGAGGGGACGACACATTGGCCGCCCGAGCAAGCCGCTGACACCCGGCCAGCGTCCTCTTCACAGAAGACAAGCCATACGCAACGGCAGCAAGAGACACCCGGCAGACAGCCATACCATTACGAACTTAAACACAAGCATCTAACAACCGACTCTATGGGACATATCTTAGGATTAGACTTAGGCACCAACAGCATAGGCTGGGCCGTAACAGACAACGAGCGTAACACCATCATCGACGCAGGCAGCCGCATTATCCCTATGGATGCCGCCACGATAGGCGACTACGAAAAGGGCAATCTGAAATCGGCCGCGGCCACACGGACCGACTTCAGGAGTACACGGCGACTTATAGCTCGCGCCACACTACGCCGCGAGCGACTGCTGCGCGTACTCCATGTAATGGGATTTTTGCCCGAGTCATTCGCCGAGCAGATAGACTTCGACCAGCATCCCGGCCAATTCAAAAACCACGGAGAACCCCTCCTACCTTATTATATAGGAGAGGACGGGAAAAGCCATTTCCGCTTCATGAACTCATTCGGCGAGATGATAGAAGACTTCCGAAAACATCAGCCCGACCTGGTAAGCAACGGTCGCAAGGTGCCCTACGACTGGACGATATACTACCTACGCCAGAAAGCGCTGACACAGCCAGTCAGCAAGGAGGAACTGGCCTGGATAATACTGAACTTCAACACCAAACGAGGCTACTACCAGCTACGCGGCATGGCCGACGAGACCGCTACGGAGCCTACGGAGAAAGGGAAGAAGATAGAGTACCAGACATTGACCGTGACCCGCATAGAAGAAGAGGGCGAAGACCGCAAGAACCGAGGCAACAAGTGGTACAAGATAATCTATGACAACGGGGGAGCACGCAAGATGTCGGCCCCTGTCATGCCCGACCTGCTAAACCAGAAGATAGAGGCTATAGTGACCACCACTCTGGACAAGGAAGGCCACGTAAAAATGGACAAGGAAGGCCAACCGATGATAAGCATACGCCAGCCCAAGGAAGACGACTGGACACTCATCAAGAAACGTACCGAGCACGACCTGGAAGACAGCGGACTCACCGTGGGCAAATACATATACACCCAGCTGCTCCGTGACCCGTCGGTCAAGGTAAAAGGAGAGTTGGTACGCACCATCGAACGGCGCTACTACAAGGAAGAGCTGGAAAAAATACTGACCAAGCAGCAAGAATACATACCCGAGCTGACCGACCTGCAGTTGCTGCAAGCCTGCATACAGGAGCTGTACCGCAACAACGAGAGCCACCGCAGCTCGCTCCATGAGGTCGGCTTTACACGGTTCATCATAGACGACATCATCTTCTACCAGCGCCCGCTGAAGAGCAAGAAAAGCCTTATAGCCGACTGCCCGTTAGAGACATACCGCTACCGCGACGCCAACGGCGAATGGCAAGAGCGCCCCATCAAGTGCATCCCCAAATCGCACCCTCTGTACGAGGAGTTCAGACTCTGGCAGTTTGTCAACAACCTGCGTATCTATAAGCGACAGGACGAGGTAGACGGCAAGATAGTGACCGACCGCGACGTAACCAGTCAGTTTATACAGTCGCCCGAGGACATGGCCCGTCTGTTCGACCTACTCTCTGGCTGCAAAGACATCAAGCAAGACCAGCTGTTACGGGACATCGGCTTAGGCAAGAGCCGTGCCGAGTACCGATGGAACTATGTAGACGACCCGAGCAAGAGTTACCCCTGCTGCCCCACTGCCCACGAGATAAACAGTCGGATTAAGAAGATAGGCGCCCACGCGCTCGGCACTCAGGAGATTATCCCCCTGTGGCACATCCTCTACTCGGTAGACGACCCCATCATGTGCCAGAAGGCGCTGAGCAAATACGCCGAGGCCCACCAGCTGCCCCAGGACACCTTTGTCAGCGCCTTCAAGAACTACTCGCCCGAAGCCAACAGCTACGGAGCCTATTCGGAAAAAGCCATCAAGCGCCTGTTGCCCCTGATGCGTCAGGGCCACTGCTGGAGCGAAGCGTCCATAGACCCACGTACCCGCCAGCGCATAGACCACCTTATAGACGGCGAAGCCGATGACTGCATAACCGTCACGACACGCGAGAAGCTGGCCGGCCGCCATCACGTCTCCGACTTCCAGGGCCTGCCCACCTGGTTAGCCGGCTATGCCGTATATGGCCGCCACTCTGAAGCCACCGATACCATCCGCTGGGAGAAACCCGAGGACATAGACACCTATCTGCGCACCCAGCTCGGCCACCACTCACTACGCAACCCGATAGTAGAGATGGTTATCTGCGAGACGCTGCGCGTAGTACGCGATATATGGCGCGCCTACGGACAGATAGACGAGGTACACGTAGAGATGGGGCGCGACCTGAAGCAAGACGCCAAGAGCCGGGCACGCGCCACCGGCACCATCCTGGAAAACGAGCGTACCAACCTGCGCATACGCAAGCTGCTACAGGAGTTTGCCAACCCTGACTACCAGATAGAGAATGTACGCCCCCACTCGCCCAGCCAGCAAGAACTGCTCAAGATATACGAGAACGGGGTGCTCAACGATGCCGACATAGAGCGCAGCGACGAAATCGACAAAATCGTCAAGGAACTCGGTTCGCCTGCCAAGTGGAGCCATGTAAGCCACAAGGACATCCTGAAATACAAAATGTGGCTCGAACAGGGGTACAAGTCGCCCTATACGGGGCAAGTCATCCCCCTGAGCCGCCTGTTTACCACCGACTACGAGATAGAGCACGTCATCCCCCAGTCGCGTTACTTCGACGACTCGTTTACCAACAAGGTTATCTGCGAGAGCGAGGTCAACAAGGACAAGGGCAACATGCTGGCCTACGAGTACATCTGCCAGCGGGGCGGCAGCATCGTCAAGGGCAATATGGGCAAGGACATACACGTGCTGGACAAGAAGCAGTACGAGGACTTTGTAGACAGGCACTACCGGCACAGCCCTGCCAAGAAGAAGAAACTGCTACTCAGCGAAATACCCAACGGCTTTACCCAGCGCCAGCTCAACGACAGCCGCTACATGAGTAAGAAGATACTGAGCATCCTCTCCTGCCTGGTACGCCAGGAGGGCGAGCAGGAGGCTACGGCCAAGCGTGTCATCGCTACCAATGGCTCCATCACCGACCGTCTAAAGAAGGACTGGGGCCTCAACGATGTCTGGAACGACCTTATCGCCCCACGCTTCATGCGCCTCAACGAGAAGACACAGACACAGAACTACGGGCAAGAGGTAAACCGCGAGGGCAAACGCTATTTCCAGATCAACGTACCCCTGGAGCTCTCGGCCGGATTTAGCAAGAAGCGCCTGGACCACAGGCATCATGCCTTGGACGCCATCGTCATAGCCTGCACAAGCCGTAACATCATCAACTACCTCAGCCATGCCAATGCCGCCGCCCCCAAGGAGGAACGGCAGGACATAAAGCATGCCGTATGCCAGAAAGTGAAAACCGACGAACACGGCAACTATGTATGGCGTATCAAGAAGCCATGGGACACCTTCACCCAGGACACGGTCCAACAGCTGCAAGGCATCATCGTAAGTTTCAAGCAGAACCTACGCATCATTACCCGCTCCAGCAACCACTACACACACTATGAGAACGGTCAGAAAGTGGTTAGCCGGCAGACCAAAGGCGACCAGTGGGCCATACGCAAGTCGCTGCACAAGGCTACCGTCTCCGGACGGGTCAACCTCGGCCGCCAGAAGGAAGTCAGTTTCAAGGAAGCACTCAAGAACCGAAAGGCCATTGTAGACAAAGAACTTAAAGCCGACATCGCCAGAGTAATCGTCTCTTGCCACAACAACTCCGACCTGCAAACTATCTACAAATATTACAAGGACCACAACTTCAAGACCGAAGACGGAAAAGGCAAGGATGTAAGCAAGGCCAAGATATACTACCATACCGATGCCAGCAAGGAGCCCATGTCGGCTACCCGGGTAGCCATTGACGGCACTTTCAGCAGGGCTAACATTGAGAAAATATCAGATACCGGCATCCAAAGGATTATGCTGGCCCAATTAGACCGTTACAGGGAAGGCGACAAAGACCACCCAGACTTGGCTTTCTCGCCAGAGGGCATCGATGAGATGAACCGCGACATCAAGAAACTTAATGGTGGCAAAGACCACAAGCCCATCTACCATGTCCGCAAGACCGAGACACTCGGCATGAAGTTCTGTATCGGTAGTAACGGAGCCAAACGCCACAAATATGTAGAAGCCGACAAAGGTACCAACCTGTTCTTTGCCATCTATGCCAACGAGAAGGGCGAGCGCACATACGAAAGCATCCCTCTGAATATGGCTATCGAACGCAAAAAACAGGGCGAGCCTATCGCCAATTCCACTAACGAGCATGGCGACCGCCTGCTATTCGTCCTCTCGCCCAATGACTTAGTCATCTTGCCCGATATGGACAATGGGAAGAATATATATAAAATGGTGTCATTTACAGGCAATGAAGTATATTTTATTCCCTATAACATTGCTACGCCAATAAGCAGAGGTGTTGAGTTTGGTTCCTTAAACAAAATACAAAATGTTAATGGTGTCAGCATCAAGCAATGCTGTGAAAAAATCATTGTCAACCGCCTCGGCCATATCGTAAAGATTTACAAATAATGGAAGTTATCAATGATAAAGAAGACATTATATTTTGGCAACCCTGCCTATCTGTCACTCGCCAACAAGCAACTGGTTATCCGGCTGCCCGAAGTGGAGAAAAACAAGGACTTGCCCGAGGTTATCAAGCAGTCGGCCGTGAAGACCGTCCCCATAGAAGACATCGGGGTGGTCATATTGGACCACAAGCAGATAACCATTACCCAGGCCGTAATAGCAGCCCTGCTCGACAACACCGTAGCCCTCATCACCTGTAACGTCAAGCGCATGCCTACAGGGTTGCTGCTTCCGCTACAGGGCAACAACACGCAGAACGAGAGGTTCCGCAAGCAGATCGAAGCCTCGCTCCCACTAAAGAAACAGCTATGGCAGCAAACCGTCAAGGCCAAGATAGACAATCAGGCCACGCTATTAGAGCAAGTTATCCACCGCCAGGCCAAAACACTTCGCCGCCTGTCCTGCGAGGTGAAGAGCGGCGATGCGGACAACTGCGAGGCTCAGGCTGCCGTATATTACTGGCGCTACCTGTTCCCCGATATCCCAGACTTTGTACGGGGACAAGAGGAAGCCCCGCCTAACAACCTGCTCAACTATGGCTATGCCATCCTCCGTGCCGTAGTGGCCCGCGCGCTGGTAGCCAGCGGGCTGTTGCCCGTATATGGCATCTTTCATCACAACAAGTACAACGACTTCTGCCTGGCCGACGACATCATGGAACCATACCGCCCCTTTGTAGACCAGGTGGTTATCAGCATGATGGGCAGATACGACGACATCAGCACGCTGACCACCGAGATGAAACGCGACCTGCTCCAGATACCAGTACTGGATGTTAAGATTTCCAACAAGCGCAGCCCCCTAATGATAGCCGTCTCTCAGACTACAGCCAGCCTGGCCAAATGCTTTAACGGCGAGGCTCGCAAAATAGCCTATCCCTACTTCCCATGAGCCTTGACCGCCTCAACGAGTATCAGATTATGTGGGTATTAGTGTTATACGACCTGCCTACCGAAACCAAGAAGGACAGGAAGATAGCCTCTCAATTCCGCAAGGAAATCATGGCCGACGGTTTCACCATGTTTCAGTTTTCTATCTATGTACGGCACTGTGCCAGTATGGACAATGCCAATGTACACATCAGACGGATACAATCCATCTTGCCCGAAAAGGGCAATGTAGGCATACTCTGCATCACCGACAAACAATTTGCCGACATAAAAATTTTCTTCTGCCAGAAAGAGAAACGCCCCAACGCGCCCTATCAACAACTCGAATTATTCTGACGCATCGCAGCCCATCAAGAGTAAGACAGCTATCGGCATTGATAAAGTAAAGGGGAAGTTTCGCTCAACTGCGATAACTTCCCCTTTGTTCTCAACAACTTTTTTCATTTCTATCATCGTACTTATTCATCTGAATATCAACGCACTTCAGTGTTCGAGTTGTTGATGACCGTACAAAGGTACGAATTTCCTAGCTAATCACAACAAGATGGAGCGAAGCGACCCCGTGCCGAAGGTTGTTGATGACCGTACAAAGGTACGAATTTCCTAGCTAATCACAACCTAAAATTTATGCCCCTTGTGGCTCTCCGGTTGTTGATGACCGTACAAAGGTACGAATTTCCTAGCTAATCACAACCTGACACCGCGTCTTTCTCGCAAGGTTCCGGTTGTTGATGACCGTACAAAGGTACGAATTTCCTAGCTAATCACAACATCGTCATTCTGCAAACTTGTCATATCTTGGTTGTTGATGACCGTACAAAGGTACGAATTTCCTAGCTAATCACAACTGTATTGAGATTTCTCCATCAGTTGCGTAGTTGTTGATGACCGTACAAAGGTACGAATTTCCTAGCTAATCACAACGGCGTTACTGATAGCGATGGTAAGACGGTTGTTGTTGATGACCGTACAAAGGTACGAATTTCCTAGCTAATCACAACTAAGATATAAAATGTGTATCTCTCCCATACGTTGTTGATGACCGTACAAAGGTACGAATTTCCTAGCTAATCACAACAGTGCATTAAGTGTTGGCCATTAGCTACACGTTGTTGATGACCGTACAAAGGTACGAATTTCCTAGCTAATCACAACGCGACATACCGTATGTTGTTTTCGAACCTGGTTGTTGATGACCGTACAAAGGTACGAATTTCCTAGCTAATCACAACATCTTCTAAATTCCAAGATACATCTTATTTGTTGTTGATGACCGTACAAAGGTACGAATTTCCTAGCTAATCACAACTGTCGCCACTTGCGAATCCACATTGGCGCGTTGTTGATGACCGTACAAAGGTACGAATTTCCTAGCTAATCACAACACCAGTAATAACAACTAATAGAAATGATAGTTGTTGATGACCGTACAAAGGTACGAATTTCCTAGCTAATCACAACGAACATGAGGTTTAGCAATATCCTTGATAGTTGTTGATGACCGTACAAAGGTACGAATTTCCTAGCTAATCACAACTGCCATTTGGTGATGTCTGTCCCTCATTCGGTTGTTGATGACCGTACAAAGGTACGAATTTCCTAGCTAATCACAACCAATTTTGCATGCTGAAAGCGACTGGCAGCGTTGTTGATGACCGTACAAAGGTACGAATTTCCTAGCTAATCACAACATCAGTAATAATAATTAAAAGTAAATGATGTTGTTGATGACCGTACAAAGGTACGAATTTCCTAGCTAATCACAACTTATTCTGGATAGTCTCCATTGCATTTTTGTTGTTGATGACCGTACAAAGGTACGAATTTCCTAGCTAATCACAACAACAACTTACGCAAAAAAACATCAACCAAGTTGTTGATGACCGTACAAAGGTACGAATTTCATAGCTAATCACAACTGAAAAGTATCACCCTGCGCGGACGCCCATACTTGCTGCGTACAGATGAAAAGCACCCCCTGTGTGCAAGGCGCTGGCCGACTGAGCGCTTATGCAAGCGGACAGTTTTCCATTCACCATTGTAAAGGTTTTTCTGATATTGCATAAATATACATTTCGGCTGTTTCGGCAGCGAGCGAGGGTTTTTGGGGCTTCTGTCCTTTGTCTGTACACTCGCCGTGGGGGTAGCGGCGGCGAAAATGGCTATTTTCTGACGGGCTGAAAACCGTCATTTTGGTGCTCGCGATGGTCATTAGAACCGTAATGACCATCGCGAGCACTAAAATGACCATCTTGACGACCTCAAAAAACATCCCAAAAAGAGCCGGAAATAGAGGCGATAATAGTGTCAGATGCCTTTATTTTGTAAAATGTTGTTACTTTCGCAGTCCTCGCGATGGCCCGAAATGGCGCCGACGACCCTAAAAACAGTCCTGGTTCGTTGTGTTTTTCCAGAATTTGCGTCCCGTAGAACGGTCACTATGGCTGTATATTTATACAAAAGCGCCGCGCGTTTTGCATAAATATACAGCCGTGTGTAAAGGTTTTTCGTTATTGCCGAGACATCGGACTGCCACACCGCACTGCCGGAACGGAGGGAGAAAGCCCAACTATTTGCCCGCGCTATGACATTGGCGTAATGGCCGGGCAAGGCAGCCTGTACGGGCCGAGGTACAAGGCACAGAGGATGGCCAAACGCAGGCAAGGCTGGATGACGGGGAATAAAATATAGAGCTACAAGGGATGCTGAGGGGCAAAAAACGACAAAAACGAAGACTATCAAGTTTTTTTTTACTAACTTTGCAAAAATTAGAGGTTGCCACGGGCCTCCAGGCCGTTGGCAGCTGACGGCTGGCCACAGCTTGCCGAAGTTGTAAGAGACCCGGCCGGCTACAGGGCCTATGCCCGCAGACTTAGCGGCGGCGCCCGCGCCATGGGACGCAGCGTCCATGAAGCAGAGAAAAAACAGCACTGAGGATTATGACATTTGACGAGGTTATAGGACAGCAGGAGGTTAAGGAGCGGCTGGTCGGCATGGTTGCCGAGCACAAGTTGCCCCATGCGCTCATGTTCTGCGGCCCCACGGGCAGCGGAAAGATGGCGCTGGCGCTGGCTTTTGCCTCCTACCTGCTGGGCGACAGCCCCATGCTGCGCAAGTGGGAGCACCCGGACCTGCACTTCGCCTTCCCGGTCGTAAAGCCCACGGGGGCGAGCAGCGACACCAAGGTGGTGTGCGACGACTACGCCGCCGAGTGGCGCGCCATGCTGAGCCAAGGCCCCTACTTCACCATGGATCAGTGGCTCACCAGCATGAGAGTGGCCAACCAGCAGGCCGTAATCTACGAAGCCGAGAGCGAGGCACTCATACGCAAGCTGAGCCTGAAGTCGAGCCAAGGCGGCTACAAGGTGGTGGTTATCTGGCTGCCCGAGCGCATGAACTTAGTATGCGCCAACAAGATACTGAAGCTGTTAGAGGAGCCTCCACAGCAGACGGTGTTCCTGATGGTGAGCGAAGCTCCCGAGAAACTGCTCGACACCATACGCAGCCGCGTACAGCGCATAGACATACGCCGTATAGACGACTGCGCCATAGAGCAGGCCCTCGCCGAGCGGCGGGGCATAGAGGCCGGCACGGCCCACCGCATAGCCCACTTTGCCAGCGGCAGTTGGCTGCGGGCCTTAGAGACGCTGGAGGCCGACAACGAGAACGCCCAGCTGCTGGAAATGTTCAAGTCGCTGATGCGGCTGGCCTACATGCGCGACATCAAGTCGCTCAAGCGGTGGAGCGAGGACGCCGCCGGCTTAGGCCGGGAGAAGCAGCGCCGCATGCTGACCTACTTTAGCCGGATGATACGCGAGAACTTCATGTTCAACTTTGCCACCCCGGAGCTGTGCTACATGACGGAGGGCGAGGAAGCGTTCGCGCGCAACTTCGCGCGGTTTGTCAACGAGCGCAACGTGATAAGCATAGCCGAGGAGTTAGAGAAGAGCCAGCGCGAGATAGGCCAGAACGTTACGCCGAAAATCGTCATGTTCGACCTGGCCCTCAACATGATTATGATGCTCAAACAGTAGCAGCGCCCCGCACCTGCCCACTGCGGGCCACGGGCGCCTACACATTAATTATATATATACAAGAAACAAGAATACAGGCATGAGTAACAACTATAAACTGTGCAGGGACACCGACCGCGGACTGAGTTGCTGCGGATGCGGCCGTCAGGACAAGCAGCTGAACACCTACGACTGGCTGGCCGACGTGCCCGGCAACGCTGAGGAGACCGACCTGGTAGAGGTTCAGTTCAAGAATACACGCAAGGGCTACTACCACAACGTGAACAACCTGGATCTGAAGAAGGGCGACACCGTGGCCGTAGAGGCCAACCCCGGACACGACATCGGAGTGGTAACGCTGACCGGCCGGCTGGTAAAGCTGCAGCTGAAAAAGGCCAACCTGAAATCGGCCGATGACATACGCCGCATCTACCGGATAGCCAAGCCGGTAGACATGGACAAGTACAAGGAGGCCAAGAGCCGCGAGCACGACACCATGATACAGAGCCGCCAGATAGCCAAGGACTTAGGGCTGCAGATGAAAATCGGCGACGTAGAATACCAGGGCGACGGCAACAAGGCCATCTTCTACTACATAGCCGACGAGCGGGTCGACTTCCGCCAGCTCATCAAGGTGCTGGCCGAGACCTTTCATGTACGCATAGAGATGAAGCAGATAGGCGCGCGCCAGGAAGCCGGGCGCATCGGCGGGACAGGCCCCTGCGGACGCGAGCTGTGCTGCGCCACGTGGATGAAGAACTTCGTGAGCGTAAGCACCAACGCCGCGCGCTTCCAGGGCATATCGCTCAACCCGCAGAAGCTGGCGGGCATGTGCGCCAAACTCAAGTGCTGCATGAACTACGAGATAGACGACTACGTGGAGGCCAGCCGCAAGATGCCACCCAAGGACGTGACGCTGCAGACCAAGGACAGCGACTTCTACCTGTTCAAGACCGATGTGCTGGCCGGCCTGGTCACCTACTCGACCGACAAGAACTTGGCCGCCAACATCGAGACCATCAGCGCCGAACGGGCCCGCGAAATCATAGAGATGAACCGCCGTGGCGAGAAACCGCTCTCGCTGGCCAGCGACGGTGCCAAGAAGGCTGTCAGCAAGCCCATAGACCTGCTTGAGGATGCCGACATAAGCCGTTTTGACCGCAGCAAGCGCAAGAAGAAACAGACCAGCCGCCCTAAGTCCAACCGGCCCGACAGCCGCAAGGGACAGGGCCCCGACAACCGCAAGGGACAGGGACAGCGGCGCAGCCAACCCAAGGAGCGGCCGGCCGCCCAGAACGCGTCCAAGAAGCCTAAGGGAGAATGAGACCCATCTGTGTACTGGCCATAGTGGCCCTGGCAGTCCTCACCGCGTGCGACAGCAAGGTGTACGACACCTACCACCACACACCGTTAGCCGGGTGGGAGAAGAACGACACCCTGTACTACGACGTGCCCCGCATTACACGTGGCGGAACCTACGAGCTGACCCTCGGCGTGAGGACCAACAATGCCTTCCCGTTCATGGCCATAACCCTCATCGTAGACCAGACCCTGCTGCCCAGTCGCCAGACGGTGTCTGACACGCTCGACTGCCGTCTGGTCAAGCCCGGCGGCACCTACAAGGAGGGCGGCATCAACTACTACGAGTACACCACCCACGTGCGCACCCTCTCCTTAGCCCCCCAGGACAGTATGCACATCACCGTGCGCCACGACATGAAGCGCGACATCCTGCCTGGCGTAAGCGATGTGGGCATAGCCCTCAGTTACGACAGTAGTCACCCGGCCTCTACGCCGAGACCCTGACACTGTCCCCTCCAACCGGTTCGGGTGGCCGCTTTGCTTATAGCCAGGCTTCGCTGGCCGGCACTCAGTCTGTGGTGCCCGACGGTGTGTCAGGCTATGTTGCGCTGGTTGCGCGAGGCATCTATACGCAGGAAGATAAACAGCAGGATGGTAAAGCCCCACAGTGACGAGCCTCCGTAGCTGAAGAAAGGCAGCGGGATGCCTATTACAGGCGTAAGGCCGAGCACCATGCCCACATTGATAAACACGTGGAACAGGAAGATACTCAGCACACAGTAGCCGTATATCCGCCCGAACTTAAAGGGTTGTCGCTCGGCCAGGTAGATGAGCCGCAGTATGAGCGCCAGGAAGAGCAGCAACACGCCGGCCGACCCCACAAAGCCCTCCTCCTCGCCCACGGTACAGAAGATGAAGTCGGTGTCCTGCTCAGGTACAAACTTGAGCTTGGTCTGCGTTCCGTTCAGAAAACCCTTGCCCTGCAGTCCGCCCGAGCCTATAGCTATCTCGCTCTGATGTACATTGTAGCCCGCGCCAGCCAAGTCCTCGTCCAGGCCCAGCAGCACGTTGATGCGCACGCGCTGGTGTGGCTTCATCACATCGTTGAGCACGTAGTCGGCAGAGTAAAAGAACAGCACCGAGCCTATGGCGAAGAGCGCTATGAAGAAGTAGCTGCGTATGCGGGTACCCAGCCCCTGATAAACCAGGTACAGGGCCAGACCGACAATGGCCACCAGCTGTACCCACACGATGTCGAAGGGAATGACGAATACCGAGAAGAGCAGCGCCAGCAGCGTCAGCCCCACGGAGGCAAGCCCCAGCAGATAGGCCACGCGCCGGTTGTTGC
>CAKPRX010000061.1 GCA_934183135.1 uncultured Prevotella sp. | reverse complement strand
AGACCACCCCGCGTATCATATCGGGATAAAGCCAACTGCCCGTGGCAAACGACACACCGCCGGCAAAGACCGTGTCGAGATAGGCTATGGCCACGGTGACCAGCAGCATCTTGCCGGCTCCCTTGCCGATATCGCCGATGGCCGGGGTGACCAGTCCCACGATGATAAGGGGTATCATAAATCCCAAGAACTGGCCGAAGATACTATTAAACGTAGCAAACAGCCTGATAACAGACAGGGGCAGCACATGGCCCAAGGCCACGCCTAACACAATGGCCACAAGCACACGTGGCAACAGCCCAAACTTCACTTTCTTCATAAGCTCTGTAGCTTTTTAGGTTTCTCCTTATATATTTATATACCGCTCCGGATAACGAGCCCACAATGCTAAAAAGGGAAAAGCACGAAGGCGCACACGTCCCACACGGCATGCGACACGATGAGAGCGGGCAACGCCTGTGGCCGCAACCGATAGAGAAATCCCCAGCAGCCACCTACCACGAGAGCAGCCAGCAGCAGCATGACGTTGAAGGCCCACATGTGGATAACCGTGTACAGCACCAGGGTAACCGCAAAGGCTGCGTCGGCTCCCCAGCGAGCCGACAGGCCGCGCTGGACAAACCCGCGCCAGAACAGTTCCTCTGCCGGGCCGATGATGAGCAACAGCAACAGACCCACCACGGTGGGGTCGGTGCCCGTCTTCATCCCGTATATCATGTCGACCTCGGGCCGGGCAAAGCTGAACATGAGCTGCGACACCTTGTCGCCCACCCAGAAGACAGCCCACAGCACGGCCGCTATGGCCACACCCGCCACTATCTGCCCGAGGGTAAAGCGCAGCGTGGTGACACACTCTCGGCACGAGAGGGTGGCCAAGGTGGTGAGCACCACGGCCGAGAAGGTCATGGTGTACCAGAAATTGACACGCGGAGCCGTCCAGGGCGAGAACATGACAAACCACAGCACGGCGGCCACCACTACGGCCCCCCAAAGTCTAACAGGTGTTGTTTTATCCGATTTCATCGTATTCTGAATGATGGTTACACTGCTTTACCAGACGGCCGCCACGGCAAAGCCCACGGTATAGAACAGGCCAAAGGCCAACTGTAACTGGGCCGACTGCTGGTCAAGGGTCCCGATATGCTGCTCTTCCTCGGTCCGGGCAGCGGTAATGGCGCGTATATTGCGCAGGGCCATAGGCAGCGAGGCAAAGGTGAGCAACAGACAGGCCACCGACGGCCGGTCGCCGAAGCCACAGGCCACAAAGACGAGTACCAGCAGATAAGGCAACACCTGCTCGGCCACATACACCCGGCACGCGGTGCGCCAGCCCGTAAGCAGGGGCAGTGTGCAGAGCCCCGCCCGCCGGTCGTTGGCCCTGTCGCGGGTGTTGTTGACATGCAGTATAGACACCGTGAGCAGCCCGTAAGGCAGGCAGAGCACGATTATCTCCGGGTGATAGCTGCCCGTAACCACAAAGCAGGTTCCCAGGGCCGGCAGGATGGCAAAGCTCAGCAGTACATCGACATCGCCCAGGGCATGGGCCTTGAGCCAGGGGTACAGCAGCGGCAAGGCCACCGCCAGCACGCCTATCCACAGCACCTCAAGGCTGGAGCGCGACAGAATATACAGTCCCAGGAGCGCCCCGACGGCCAGCATGGCCAGCCCGTAGCGCAGTATCTCGCGCGGAGCGAACAGCCCCGAATCTATCCATGTCACCCCGTTGGGGCCGCCAGGCATATCGACCTTATGGATATGGTCATAGTAGTCGCTCACCAGGTTGCCACCGGCGTGGAGCACCATCAGCATCACGATGCTCAGCACCCCGTTGAGCCAGTCGGCCGATGCCAGCGCGCCCGTGCCGGCATCGCCGTGCGACAGGGCAAACAGCAGATAAGCCAAGGTGGCCACCACAGGTATGCCCGACGTGGGAAACGACCAGGGGCGCAGCGCTATAACCCAGTCCCTCAGCGTACGCTTATTCCTCATGCGCCAGCAGCTTTTCGGCCATGGCCCGTCCCAGCGCCTCGCACTGTGCCCTGGTCTCAGCAGTAAGCGCCTGCTTCATCTCGACAGGCTCGCCTACCGGCGTGAAGTGCAGCCGGGTGTCATTCCACTCCCCTATCTTCTGTACAGCCTTTCCGGCCCACGCATAGCTACCGAACCAGCCTAACAAGCGATCCTTGACATCGCGGTTGGCTATCTCGGCCAGCAGCACGTCCATCTCGTGATACAGGCCGGCATTGTAGGTGGGCGCACCCACTATCAGCCCGCGATACCTGAACACGTCGCGCAGTATATAGGAATGGTGTGTCTTAGACACGTTGTACATACAGATGTTGCGGACGCCTGCCTCAGAGGCGGCAGCCGCTATCACCTCGGCCATGCGCTCCGTGTTGCCATACATGGTACCATAGCAGATGACCAGGCCCGTCTCTGCCTGATAGCGGCTCATGGTGTCGTACATGGCCACCACCTCGGGCACATACTGATGCCACACGGGGCCATGGGTAGAGCATATATAGTCGATGGGGATGCCGGCCAGCTTCTTCAGAGCGTTCTGAACGGGGATGCCGTACTTGCCCACGATGTTGGAATAGTAACGGCGCATCTCGTCCCAGCACCAGCCGGTGTCGATACGGTCGTCCAGGTAGCCACCGTTGAGCGCGCCAAAGCAACCGAAGGCGTCGCCGCTGAAGAGGATGCGGTCCGTGGTGTCGTAGGTGACCATCGTCTCGGGCCAGTGAACCATCGGGGTGAGGTAGAAGTTGAGTGTATGGTGGCCGAGGTCGATGGAATCGCCGTTTTTGACCTCTTTCTCCTGGTCTTTGACCCCGTAGAAGCCCGAGAGCATGCCAAAGGTCTTCTTGTTGCCAATGACGGTTATGCCTGGATAGTACTTACGGAGCAGGGCGATAGAGCCGCTGTGGTCGGGTTCCATGTGGTTGACCACCAGATAGTCGATAGGACGGTCGCCGATTACTTCATGGATGTTCTCGATAAACTGAGAGAAGAAGTCGACCTCGACCGTATCGACGAGACACACCCGGTCGTCGTCGATGAGGTAAGCGTTGTACGACACGCCGTAAGGAAGCGGCCACAGACCCTCAAAGAGCGACTTGTTGCGGTCGTTGACACCCACATAATAAACCTTGTTCTTAATTTCTTTCATCATCTTGCTTATTTATTAAGGTATGCCGACATCTGCTTGCCAAAAGCAGGCGACACATAATTATATATACTCTTGCAACTCTCGGCGGCAAACTGCTGGGCCGTCGTCACCAGCGCGTCCCACTGGGCGGGCGCCAGCCCGGCCGTGATGTCGGCCCGGGTAATGCCGTCGCGCAGCAGTGCGAAGACAAACCCGGCATTAAAATTATCGCCGGCCCCGATGGTGCTCACCACCTCGCCACTGGCCGTGGGGTACTCCCGGCTGAACCCGCCGTCGGCCTGCACCACCGTAGACTCTGCGCCCTGCGTACAGATGAACCGCTTGCAGTAGAACGACACCTCGGCCTTGTAGATGGCGGCCGGATCGGTCTTGCGGTACAGCGTCTCAAAGTCGTCTATACTGCCCCTAACCACGTCGGCATAGTCCAGGTTGTCCAGCAGATTAGGGGTAATCTTCATGATGTCGCTCCGATGAGATGGGCGAAAATTAACGTCGTAGTAGAGGATGGCCCCACGGTCGCGGGCATAGTCGAGCAGACCGGTCACCTGGCTGCGCACGGCCGGGTCGACAGCGAAATAAGAGCCGAACACCACGATATCGTCGGCCTGGATGTCAGGGTACGTATAGTCCTGGTGTTCTACCTGGCGGTCTTTATAGAAGAGGTACTGGGCATCGTTGGCCTGGTCCAGGAAGGCCAGGGAGACGGGCGACTGGCCGCTGGCGAAACGGCCCACGTAACGGGTGTCAATACCATTGTCGGCCATAAAGTTCACCACCGTGTCGCCGATACGGTCGCTGCCAGTCTCTGTAACAAGGGCGGTACTCGCCCCACAGCGGCCCAGCGACACGAGGGCGTTAAAGACCGACCCGCCGGGAAAGGCACCGGTGGGGACGCCATCCCTGAATACAATGTCGAGGATAGTCTCCCCTATTCCGATTACTCTGCGCATAGATAGCTATTTTGTTGCAAATATCCGAATTTTTGCGCAATTATCAAAGCAAAAAGCGGTAATTTTGCATCAGCTTATGGATTATAATACATGTACACTGACCAACGGTCTGCGGGTCATACACCGCTCCTCAGCGTCGGCCGTGGTCTACTGCGGATTTGGCATAGCTGCCGGATCGCGCCACGAGGCCCCGGGCGACGAGGGGCTGGCCCACTTCTGCGAGCACGTATCGTTCAAGGGTACCGGGCGGCGACGGGCGTGCCACATCATCAACTGCCTGGAGCGTGTGGGCGGCGACCTCAACGCCTTTACCAACAAGGAAGACACCTTCTACTACGCGGCCGTACTGAGCGACCACCTCGGCAAGGCTGTAGACCTGCTGGCCGACATAGTATTCCACTCTACCTTTCCGCAGCAGGAGATAGACAAGGAGGTAGAGATAATCTGCGACGAGATAGAGAGCTACAACGACAGCCCGGCCGAGCTTATCTACGATGAGTTCGAGAACCTGGTCTTTGACCGTCACCCCTTAGGCCACAACATCCTGGGCGAGGCCGACCGTGTGCGCCGCTTCGTCACGGCCGACGCGCAGCGCTTTACGCGCCAGTACTACAGGCCGGACAATGCGGTGTTCTTCGCCGATGGCTGCATAGACTTCGGCCTACTTACCCGGATGCTCTGCCGCGCCTTTGGCTGCACGGTAGCCTACTGCGGGGCCAAGCCGTCAGAGCGAAAGGGCGATGACACATACGGCAGCCATAAGCCAGACCATACAGAAGCCCCCGAAACGGCCAAAAACGGCGATTTCACCGACCATGAGCCTCGGCTTATCGTACACAACCGCCATACCCACCAGGCCCATGTCATGACGGGCAGCCGGGCTTACTCCGCACATGACAGCCGCCGCGTAGCGCTCTTTGTGCTCAACAACATCTTAGGCGGCCCTGGCATGAACTCGCGCCTCAACACCAACCTGCGCGAACGCCACGGCCTGGTGTACACCGTAGAGAGCTCCATGGTGAGCTATGGCGACACGGGGCTGTGGGGTGTGTACTTCGGCTGCGACCCGCACGACGTGAAGCGCTGTCTGCGCCTGGTGCGCCACGAGCTTGACCGTGTGTGCGACCATGTACTCAGCCCCACGCAGCTGGCCAACGCCAAGCGTCAGCTCAAAGGGCAGATAGGCATCTCGTGCGACAACCGCGAGAACTTCGCCCTCGACTGCGGCAAGAGTTTCCTACACTACGGGTGGGAGAAAGACGTGGCGCGGCTGTACCAGCGTATCGATGCGGTAACGGCACAGCAGCTACAGGATGTGGCGCAGGACATACTGGACCCGCAGCGCATGACTACGCTCATCTACCAATAATAATGAAAGGTAAAAAGGCAAAAGGGTAAAAAGGTAAAAAGCGCTGCGAAAGACAAAAACACTGCGAAAGGTAAAAGTAAAAAGCATCTCCCTGTGGGCAGACCAGGCTTTCTGAAGGCGGGCGATAGCGAGCGTGAGCGCAGTGAGCGTTCTTCCCTTCTGTCGTCATAGTCGCCCAGCAACTCCTTTTACTTTTTTACCCTTTTACCTTTTTACCTTTAAAGTTCCGGCACGTATCGTAAAGTTTTTTCTGAAAATGTATATTTATACATTTTCGGTCTTTAGGCATCGGGCGAGGGCGTTTCGGTCTTCTGTCGTTTGCCTGTACGCTCGCCGAGGGGACAGCGGTGCGGAAAACGGCAATTTTCGGACCACCCGAAAACGACCTTTAAAGTGCTCGCGACGGTCTTTAGAATCGTAATGACCATCGCGAGCGAAAAAATGACCATCTTGGCGACCCCAAAAATCATCCTCTGAAAAGCCGAAAATAGACGCGAAAAAGGCACTAAGTGCCCCTATTTTGTAAAATACTGTTACTTTTACGGCCCTCACGATGGCCCGAAACAGCCCCGATGACCCCGAAAATCGTCCTGGTTTGATAAAAATTTCCGGAAATTACGCCCCGAAAAGTGGGCGTTACGACTGTATATTTATACATGTTCGCCTCGCGTTTTGCATAAATATGCAGCCGTGTGTAAAGGTTTTTCACTATTTGCCCCATGGTTATAGCGTCTATAGCGCCTATGCCAGTCCACACGACGGCCACGCCCCCAACCGCTGCACCTTTTGCCTGCTTCCCCCCAGTTGTCTGTTTGCCTTTCGCAGCGCTTTTTGCCCTTTTGCCCTTTTACTTTTTTGCCTTTCAAAAATCCTTTTTTACCTTTCGCAGCCCTACCCTGCTACAGCCAAAGGATAGCCTCGTTGCCCTGGTTGAACAAGAGGTCCAGCACACTGAGGTTGGGGATAAAGCCGTGGCGCCACCCATACACCTGATAATAAGCGCGGGGCACAAACTCGGCATCGACAAGGGGATGCTTAGGACGGATAGAGGCCCTAAAATCGGCCAATCCATCGGGGCGGCAATCGGCCGAAGCTGGGAGATAGCTATCCGTGACGGCCACATGAGGGCGCAGGTCCAGGAGCTCTGCCATCTTCTCCATAATGGCCCAGTTGAAGTCGAACAGAAACTCCCACCGGCGCTCATAGAAGGGCCTTATATCGTCCTGGTAATACTCGAAAAACGGACTCTCGCCATAAGCAGAGGCGAGGGCGTTCCAGTGAACATGGCGCCAGTTGGCATGGTCAGAGATACGAATGTCGGTGATACGCATCGAGGAGTCGTGCGTAGTAGGAATGGTCAGCGTCTGCGGCCCGTTGGCCGTGGCGATAACCATGCGGTTACGGTATGTCTGTTTGATAAAACTCTCGTGGCGCTCTATCAGGCACTGCCCATAGCGGTTCAGTTTCTGATACCACTGTACGGGCCCGAAATAAGTAGTCGATAGCAGCGCCGAGGTCAGCGTACGGTCCTGAACCATCGGTTACGGTCAAATTGGAATTGAGTAAAGTTGTAAGCCACCCACGAGGCGCGGCCTATGATGTCGCACTCGGGTACCAGCAGCCGGCCCGCGTTGGCGTGCATGCCCACCACATAGGGCGCGGCGCCCGTACAGGTACACATCTGGCAGCCGCGGGGCACCACGTACAGCCGGCCGCTTACACGCACCGTGTCGCCGGGCACAGCCACCACGCGGCCCATCATCACCCCGCTGCCAGACGGCGCGGTGGCCGACACGGGGGTGTCAAAGGTGATAAAATCGCCCCTTTCGACAGGCTGGCGAAACCACCTGGTATAACCTATCAGGCCCTTGCCACCCACGCGGAGCCCATAGCTCCAGCGGTTGACCACCACCCTATCGCCGGCCACCAGCGAGGGCGCCAGCGAGTTGTCGGGTATGGTATAGAGGGTAAAGACAAGGGCCCTGAAGGCAACGAGCACCGCCGCCGCTATAGCCACAGCCACAAGAGTCCTAACGGTGCTACGCATACTGATTACTTGATATTATCTACCCACTTAAAGATACGGTTCCAGCGCACACCCCGGAAGCCGCGGCGGTCAGGGTCAGAACTGTACCACACAAAGATGGGCTTGCCCACGATGTGGTCCTCGGGCACGAAGCCCCAGTAGCGCGAGTCCTCGGAGTTGTGGCGGTTGTCGCCCATCATCCAGTAGTAGTCGAGCTTGAAGGTATAGCTCCGGGCCACCTTGCCATTGATGAGGATGCGTCCCCGGGGGTCTACCCGCAGGTCGTTGCCCTCGTAGTTCTTGATACAGCGCTCGTAGAGAGGCAGGTTCTGAAGCGTGAGCTTGACGGTAGCCCCCTTCTTGGGTATCCAGACGGGGCCGTAGTTGTCGCGCGTCCAGCCCGTGTAAGCGTTCTTGGGATAGAGGTCAAAGGTAGACTCGTCGTCGACGGGCTGTATGCTGGCCACCAGGTCGCGGCGCTTACGCAGCTCGCTGACAGCGCGGTGGGTGAGCGGCATATACCCGTTCTGGTTAAGGCTGGTAATGTCCTCGACCGAGATACAGAGCTCGCGGAGCAGTTCGTCGGGCAGCTCGCCCTTGAGCACCACCTTGTAAGCATACTGCACATTGTCAGGCTCCTTGTTGGGTTTGCCATCCAGGTACACGATGCGGTTCCTGATCTGCAACGTCTGTCCGGGCAGCCCCACGCAGCGCTTCACATAGTTCTCGCGGCGGTCGGTGGGGCGCCAGTCTATGTCGCCGTAGTCGTTAGGGTGGTTCACTATATAGTCGCGGCCCAGGCCATACAGACACTCGTAGTAACGGTGCTGCTGCAGCGGACTGAGCTGGCGCACATCGGGCTGCTGGCCGTAAGCCTGCTCGTACAGCTGTTCGCCATACGAGTAGACGAGCGAGTAGTAAGAGTTGGCCCACTGCTCTTCGGTCAGTATGGAGTCGCCGGCAGGATAGTTGAACACCACGATGTCATTGAGCCTGACGTGGCCCAGACCCTTGACACGGCGATAGTCCCAGTGGGGCCATGTTATATAGCTCTTGGTATTGACGATGGGCAGCGTATGCTGCGTCAGGGGCATGGTCAGAGGTGTCTCCGGGATGCGTGGGCCATAGCTCACCTTGCTCACGAAGAGGTAGTCACCCGTAAGCAGACTCTTCTCCAGCGAGCTGGAAGGTATCACGTAGTTCTGGAAGAAAAACTGGTTGACGAAGTAGACGGCCACCAGGGCAAAGACCAGGGCGTCGACCCAACTCATGATAAAACGCACGGGAGTCTCGGCCTCTTCCCACCATTTCCAACGTATCTTCTTGGAGATGTAGGCATCGTAGATAAAGGGGACGACGATGAGTCCCAGCCAGCTCTTCACCCACACCAGGAACACCAGGTACAACACCAGCACGACAATGAACTTAGTCCACTGCCACCGCATATTCATATTAGCCTTCTTGACATCTATCATGGCCGTTAGAACTTAAACAGGTCCGACGTAGTTAGCAGCCCCGTGTGATTAAGGGTGTACTCGGCAGCCAGGACGGCACCCAGGGCAAACCCGCGGCGCGAGTGGGCATCGTGGGTGATGGTGATGCGGTCGGCGTCAGAGTCATAGCTGATGGAGTGGATGCCCGGAACCTCGCCACGGCGTATGCTGGCTATGGGCAACTGGTCGGGGGCCACCTGGTCGGTACCGCTCTCGGTGCCATCGGCGGCCACCTGACGGCCCTTGACCCACTGGTCCTTACGGTCCAGCTGCTCCAGTATCTCCTCGGCCAGCGTGATGGCCGTGCCGCTGGGCGCGTCGAGCTTATGTACATGGTGTACTTCCTCCATGGTAACGTCGTACTGTGGGAAGCCGTTCATTATCTTGGCCAGATAACGGTTTACGGCCGAGAAGATGGCCACGCCTATACTGAAGTTAGACGCCCAGAACAGCGTGTGGGCTCCGCCACGGGTCATGGCCTCAACGTCGGCCTTGTGGTCGTTCATCCATCCGGTAGAACCGCTCACCACCTTGACCCCGTGGGCCCAGGCCCTGAGGTAGTTGCCGTATGCGGCGGTGGGGTTGGTAAACTCGATGGCCACGTCGGCCGTTGCAAACTGGGGCGAGTCAAAGTCGTCCTGGTTGTCTACGTCTATGATACTTACGATTTCGTGGCCACGCTGACGGGCTATTTCCTCTATCATGTGGCCCATCTTGCCATAGCCGATAAGTGCTATTTTCATATCTGTTGTATTTAGCTTAGTTACACTGACTACTGTCCATGGCGCCATGGCCGTGGGCATCATGGGCAAAGTTAAACATAATATTTGGGAAAACACCCCTAAAGTGTCAGGTTTTTTGCTATGGCGGGGCCTTTTTACCTTGCTATTACCTTGCCCTCACCCCGCAAGCATGCGGCTGTATGAGTATTTGTCTGTTCTGACATTCATCCTATATGGGGGTGCCCCATATGTCGTGTCTGTATATGTAAGACTGGCGCGAAGTGGTTGACGGAGAGATATTATCCAGAACTCAGAGCGAGAAGTCTGCTGTCTCCCCATGCAAAAAAACGTAAGGGATAAGCGGTGGCGCAAAAATTGCGCATGCCTCTCATGCCTTTCGTCCATGAGGAAACGCTGCCCAGCCCCCATATTACATGGACTCTCGCTACATATACAACGCTTTTCATAGGCTCTGCCGTAACCAACCGAACTGTTAAAATTCAATACATTATAAAAAAAGTATCATTTCACTTGTTTGACATTCATATTTTATGTATATTTACACCCGAAAACGCTTATTTCCCGTTAGCTTCGAGATATACCAGACCAAACTGCCCAAAGGGGATACAGCCGAAAATCCTAAAGAGTAGGCACATACTAAAAACAGTTCGCCATGAGCAAAAACTTATTACTGTCCATCGCCGCACTGGCTGCCATGAGTTCATGCGCCACAGAAAATGTATTGGATTCGGCCGACGCGCTGAAGTCTGAAAAGATGCAAGTCGCAAAAGATTTTATTTCAAAAATCAAATACGATTTGCAAATCACCCCCCAAAATGGCCAAACTTTACGTTCTGCGTTTAAGATATCTCAGAACGATTTGCTGTCATTGTTGTCTACCAGACAGAAGAGCCGGGGGCTGTCGTCAGCCATCCATAATATAGAACCTGTAGTATATGACAAGGATACTATTATGTATCTTGTTAATTATAATAAAGGTTGGAAACTTTACTCTGTAGACAAGCGCATGCCTGTCGTCCTTGCCGAGAATTTTATAGAAACTGGCAAGAAAGCAGAAGACTTGCTAAAGAACAAATCCATAGACTTTTGGATTTCTGATATTGCAAAACTGACAAAAAGTTTGGCTGAGACCGATGAATATGACAGAAATGCAGGAAGCCTAAAAGTGTGGGCCACTCAGAATGGCGGCATTAAGCGTATTCCCACTCAACCCGTACCAGGAGAATATATCTATGTAGGTATGGAAGAGGTTAGCCGAAAGACAATAATCTGCCCGCATCTAACTAAAACTTTATGGCATGGCGAAACTCCGTTCAACGCATATTGTCCATCACTTGATGAGAATACCTTAGAGAAATCTAAGGCAGGGTGTGTAGCCGTGTCCACTGCCCAATACTTATATTTCCTTCAAGATCAGAAAGGTTATACGTTCCAGATGCCACGGGCAGGAACGTGTACGGGCGGCTATAAAAATGGCTACACACAGTCGTTCACAGACTTCTCGACATGGAACCTGAAGGAACTGGCCTTAACAGACAATTACAACCTTTATACTCCAGAGCAAATGGACAATGTTGCACTTGTACTGGGATATATAGGAAAAGAAACTGACATGAATTATAGTGCAAACGATTCATATGCGACTTATCCAAAGACTCAAGCATTCTTGAACAAAATGGGAGTTAAAGGAAAATTTGTAAGTGAGAAAGACATCGACCTAAATAGGATTATCTTCGGCCAAAAGAATCCTGTAATAACCAGAGGGGTTGAGGATGGCGTTGCCCAAGGCCATATGTTCTTAATAGATGGTGGCAAATATGAAATTGCGGAGTATGAGTACATCTGGCGCTTTTTGGAAGATACGACGTTCTACGATCCCGATAGGTACGGTGTAATCTTACGCGAATCGGCAGGCTCTTTCAACGAGAATTATAGCTATCAGTGTAACATGGGTTATAATAGTCTTTTCATCAATGGCTATGATGGCGATGATACTTACTATGTGATAACAAAAATAATGGGCTTTAATAAAGATAGACTATATTTCAAACGGGAGGACTGACAAGTCAACTTTCCCAACAGATTATTAAGCGAATTACTATACATTAATTACCATTTTAAACAAGTGAATTATGAAAAAGTTATTTTCCATTTCAGCTATTCTGACACTGCTATTGTCGGTAGCCGCCTGTTCGAACGACGACGTAATAGGGAATGACGACCTCAAGTCCATCCCCCAGGAATACTCCAAAGTAGAACAGACCCCCTTTGCCGAGCAGAGCAACAAGTTTGCTAACAAGCTGCTCACCGTGTTCTCATCGCAGCCCGAGTATGCTGGCAAGAACGTATGTGTGGCCCCTATGAGCATGCAGTATATGCTGTCGATGGCCGCCAATGGCGCCACAGAGGGCCTGTGTACCGAGATGGTGGGGGCCATGGGCTTTGACGACCTCGGCCATCTCAACGCCAGCAACCTGGCCCTGCTCAACAAGCTGTCGCAGAACGATGGGTATGTCAAGGTAACCCTCGACAATGCTACCTGGATAGACCAGGGGTTCCCCTATCAGCATCGTTTTAAAGAAACTATTCAGCAGTATTACAAAGCCCAGATGTCGGTGGTTGACTTTAGAGCCAACCCCACTGAGGCTAAGCAGCAGATAGACCAGTGGGCACAGAAATGTACGAATGGCCTCATTACGAGTGTGCCGTTAGAGGTGGACAAAGCACACCTTGTGCTGGCCAATGCCAACTGCTTTGATGGTAAGTGGGCCAAGCCATTTGACCCGTCTTACACCCAGCGGAGCCCATTCTACAATATCGACGGAACAGAGTCGACCCCAAAGACTATGGAAAACTATTTAGACTGTTTGCAATATAGTGACGACTCTCTGCAGATGGTAGAGCTGCCCTATGGCAAGGGATATTACAGTATGATGCTGGTGATGCCCCATAAGAGCGAACAGCTGGACAGCATAGCCGAGAATGCCGACTGGTGGGGATGGCATAAGCAGATGACAGAACACTACACAAAGGTAGCTCTGCCCCGTTTCTCGATCACCTCCGGATGGGATAAGGTACTGGACATGATGGCCGACCTGGGCATGCCCAATGTCAAAGATGGCGTCTTCCCTAATATTGGAGGCAATGCACAAATACTCTTTATGAAAATGGTGCACAATGTGGCGCTGAACGTTGACGAGAATGGCACCAAGGTGGCTGCCGTCTCGGCTGGGTCGGCGGTGGATGGCGCTTCTATTCGGCCTTATATTTGTACTTTTGACCATCCGTTTATCTTCGCTATCCGCGAGAATACCACAGGCGCCATCCTGTTTATGGGCAAAGTGGTCAAACTATAAGTCATATATAATAAATATGTGGCCCCACCAACCTTGCATACAGTGTTAAGGCTGGTGGGGCTTATTTATTTTCGCTCCTCTATGACAATACTCTGTTAATTCTAACGTAATCGTTTGAAAATGAGAGAGTTAATTAACGTAATATAACTAATAAAATTTGG
>CAKPRX010000060.1 GCA_934183135.1 uncultured Prevotella sp. | reverse complement strand
ATGCCATACTGGATAAGCAGGCAGAGGATGAAGGCAATAAAAATCCACTTGGCACTAAAAGACGCAGAACCCGCATTGTAAAGAAGGAGACCGACAAGGTGTACACCGTGAACGGAAAAGACGGCGAAAACTTTGACTTGAAGAAGAACAAGCCCACTCCCAAGGAAGAGCCCGCCCTCTTCAGCACCGACAACCTGTTCACCCGCAATGAGCCTGCCACCAACAACCATGCCAACAACGACATACAGGCTATAGAAGACCAATTAGCCGCTCTGCCCAAACACCGGGGGCGCAAGACCAAACAAGAACTTGAGCTGATGAGTCTATTAGAGGCCGCGCGCAACAAGCAGTCCAACGCAGAAGCAGACACCACGCCTACCACCGAGACCATAAACGACACCAACAATACCGAGACGCCTGTTACAGACGATGCCACCCCCACAGAAGCCGCCGCTCCTACTGACGCGATGGTACCCGAGGCCGAATTTGCCATGGGCAGCACCTCTGAGGAAGCCAACCAGCAGAATGAGGACTTAATCGCCCAGTTGCAGGCCAAAATCAATGCCCATAACGAGAACTCCGAGAGCGCTCAGCCCACGGCCAGCGATGTATGGGAGGGCGACCCGGGCGATGGTACCGACTTCATTATCACCAAGGATCTGCCCATCGAGGACCAGGGAGCCGTGCCTAACTACGACATGTTTGACAACCCCACTACCCCAATGGCTACCCCTACCTACCAGCAGACCGTGGCCGATCCAGCGGGTGCCTTGGCCTACGACTTCTCGGACATCATAACAGCCAATGGCGTGTTAGAGGTGATGCCCGACGGTTATGGTTTCCTCCGTTCAAGCGACTACAACTACCTCTCATCTCCCGACGACGTCTATGTCTCTAACACCCAGGTGAAGCACTACGGACTGAAGACGGGCGATGTCATCCAGTGCCACGTCCGTCCTCCCCGTGAGGGCGAGAAGTACTTCCCCCTCTCCTGCATTGACAAGATTAATGGGCGCGAGCCCTCTGAGGTGCGCGACCGCATCCCCTTCGAGCACCTCACGCCACTCTTCCCCGACGAGAAGTTCTCCCTGTGTGGCGACCGGGCCACCACCAATCTCTCAACACGCGTGGTAGACCTCTTCTCACCTATCGGTAAAGGACAGCGTGCCCTCATCGTGGCCCAGCCCAAAACGGGTAAGACCATCCTGATGAAGGACATAGCCAACGCCATTGCAGCCAACCATCCCGAGGCTTACCTGATGATGCTCCTCATAGACGAGCGCCCCGAGGAAGTTACCGACATGGCCCGCACCGTCAACGCCGAGGTGATAGCCTCGACCTTTGACGAGCCAGCAGAGCGCCATGTCAAGATAGCAGGCATCGTCCTGGAAAAGGCCAAGCGTATGGTAGAGTGCGGACACGACGTGGTGATATTCCTTGACTCCATTACCCGTCTGGCACGTGCCTACAACACCGTATCGCCCGCCTCGGGCAAGGTTCTCACGGGTGGTGTAGATGCCAATGCCCTGCAGAAGCCCAAGCGGTTCTTCGGCGCGGCCCGAAACATTGAGGGTGGCGGTTCGCTCACCATCATCGCCACTGCCCTCATAGACACGGGCAGCAAAATGGACGAGGTTATCTTCGAGGAGTTCAAGGGCACGGGCAACATGGAGCTCCAGCTCGACCGCTCGTTAAGCAATAAGCGCATATTCCCGGCCGTTAACCTGGTAGCGTCGAGCACCCGACGCGACGACCTGCTTCAGGACCGCACCACGCTCGACCGTATGTGGATACTGCGTAAGTATATCAGCGACATGAACCCCATAGAGGCCATGAACACCATACACGACAGTATGGTACGTACCAAGAGCAATGAGGAGTTCCTCATGTCGATGAACGGATAACTCTATATATTCACAACGACTTCTTACAAGGGAGCCATGGCTGGCCAGCCATGGTTCCCTTGATGTTTTTAAAGGCAAAAAGGACCGGGAGGGGCGCTTAAAGGCAAAGGACAAAAGGGTAAAAAATCGCCCCCTGTGTACAGGCGTAGGCTCCCTGCCTGCTAATGCCAACCGACAACTGGCCGACCGACATTGTAAAGTTTTTTCCAATAATGTATAAATATACATTTTCGGTGTTTCGGCGTCAGACAAGGGCTTTTCAGGATCCTGTAGTTTGTCTGTACGCTCGCCGAGGGGGTAGCGGTGGCGAAAACAGCCATTTTCAGACCACCCGAAAACAGTCATTTTAGTGCTCGCGATGGTCATTAGAAACGTAATGACCATCGCGAGCAAAAAAATGACCATCGCGGCGATGCCAAAAATCGTCCTCGTGAGAGCCGAAAATAGCGGCAAAAAAGGCGAAAAACACCCCTGTTTTGTAAAAAGTTGCTACTTTTTCAGCCCTCACGATGCCCCGAAATGGCCCCGATGGCCCCAAGAACTATCCTGGTTCGTTCAGAAATTCCGGAATTTACGCCCCGTAAAACGGGCGTTACGACTGTATATTTATGCAAAACGAGGGGGCATTTTTGCATAAATATACAGTCGTGTGTAAAGGCTTTTCAACAACTCGCTACGTGGTTATAGCAACGGTGAAGCCTGTGGCCATCCCCCATGACGGCTCCCACAAGTGCAACGGCCGGGCTTTAGCTGGCCGGGAGTGGCTGGCCGGGCATGGAGCTGACATCTATAGGCAAAAAAAAGTGGCAAAAAACGAAGAGGTTATGCCGATTTTAGCTACCTTTGTAGCCAAGTTTTGCACACCCTCCGTTGTACCGAGGGCGCATAATAGTAACCACCATAACATATTGACCGAATATGAAAGTATTAAAGTTTGGCGGAACATCAGTAGGTTCCGTGAAAAGCATTGAGAGCCTTAGGAAAATAGTAGAGAAAGAGGCTAAGAGACAGCCCGTTATCGTAGTGGTAAGCGCGCTGGGCGGGATAACAGACAAGCTGATAGCCACCTCGAAGATGGCCGAAAAAGGCGACGAGGCATGGCGCGCCTCGTACCAGGAGATAGTGGACCGCCACTATAAGATGATAGATACCATCATTACCGACAACACCACACGCGAACAGCTGTTTGCCACGGTCGACACACTGCTCGAACAGCTCAAGAGCATCCTCTTCGGCGTATTCTTAGTACACGACCTGAGCAAGAAGTCGTACGACGCCATCGTCAGCTACGGCGAGCGACTCAGCTCGCACATCGTGGCAGCCCTCATCCGCGGTTCCAGGCGCCTCAACTCGCTCGACTTCATTATGACCGAGCGCAAGGACAACCGGCAGGTGCTTGACAGCGAACTCACCAACCAGTTGGTACGCAGCGCGTTTACGCCCCTGCAGCGCATCACGGTGGTTCCGGGCTTCATCAGCCGCGACCGCCATACCCGGGAGATAACCAACCTGGGGCGCGGAGGCTCAGACTACACCGCATCCATCATCGCCGCGGCCCTGGATGCCGAGGTGTTAGAGATATGGACCGACGTAGACGGATTTATGACCGCCGACCCACGCGTCATCAAGACCGCCTATACCATCAACGAGCTGAGCTACATCGAGGCGATGGAGCTCTGTAACTTCGGAGCCAAGGTTATCTATCCCCCCACCATCTACCCGGTCTGCGTCAAGAACATTCCCATCAAGGTGAAGAACACCTTCAACCCAGAGAACCCGGGTACCGTCATCAAGCAGAAGATTAAGAACGACCATAAGCCCATCAAGGGCATATCCAGCATCAGCGGCACCACGCTGATAACCGTTGCCGGCCTGTCCATGGTGGGCGTCATCGGTGTCAACCAGCGCATCTTTACCGCCCTTACCAAGGGAGGCATATCGGTATTCATGGTGTCGCAGGCATCGTCAGAGAACTCTACCTCCATCGGTGTGCGCGATGCCGATGCCGACCAGGCCGTAACCGTGCTCAACCAGGAGTTTGCCAAGGAGATAGAGACCGGCGCCATGTTCCCCATGCACGCCGAGGGCGGACTGGCCACCGTGGCCATCGTGGGCGAGAACATGCGCCACACGCCCGGCGTGGCCGGCAAGCTGTTTGGCACCCTGGGACGAAGCGGCATCTCGGTCATAGCCTGTGCCCAGGGAGCCTCGGAGACCAACATCTCGTTTGTCATCAACGGCACCTACCTGCGCAAGGCACTCAACGTGCTGCACGACTCGTTCTTCCTGTCCGAGTACAAGGTGCTCAACCTCTTCATCTGTGGCATCGGCACCGTGGGAGGCCGGCTGATAGAGCAGATACACGACCAGTACGAGGAGCTAAAGGAGCACTCGCGGCTCAAGCTGAACGTGGTGGGCATAGCCTCGTCCAAGAACGCCATCTTCGACAGGGACGGCATAGACCTGACGCATTACCGCGAGGCACTCCAGGACTCTGCCCCCAGCGACGTGGAGACCCTGAAGGAGAAAATACTGAGCATGAACATCTTCAACTCGGTCTTTGTAGACTGTACGGCCAGCAAGGATGTAGCCGGGATGTACCAGACGCTGTTAGAACACAACATCAACGTCGTGGCGGCCAACAAGATAGCGGCCTCATCGGACTATCAGAGCTATGCCAAGCTCAAGCAGACGGCCCTGGACCGAGGTGTCATATACCGATTTGAGACCAACGTGGGCGCCGGACTGCCCATCATAGGCACCATCAATGACCTGAGAAACTCTGGCGACCGCATCCTGAAGATAGAGGCCGTACTCAGCGGCACACTCAACTACATTTTTAACGAACTGTCGGCTCAGGTACCTTTCTCGGAGACCGTCAGACGGGCCAAGGAGAACGGCTACTCCGAGCCCGACCCCCGTATAGACCTCAGCGGCACCGACGTGGTGCGCAAGCTGGTCATCCTGACCCGCGAGGCCGGTTACCAGATAGAGCAGGAGGACGTAGAGAAGCACCTCTTCATCCCCCAGCAGCTGTTCGAGGGCACCGTCGACGACTTCTGGCGGCAACTGCCCTCGCTGGACGCCGGCTTTGAGGCACGCCGACAGCAGCTGGAGCACGAGGGCAAACGCTGGCGGTTTGTAGCCGAGATGGACAAGGGCGTGGCCAAGGTCTCGCTGAAGGCCGTAGCCAAGGGCCATCCCTTCTACAACCTCCAGGGCTCCAACAACATCGTGATGCTCACCACCGAGCGCTACAAGGAGTTTCCCATGCTCATCCAGGGCTATGGAGCCGGGGCCAGCGTTACCGCCGCCGGCGTGTTTGCCAACATCATGTCTATCGCCAATATCTAAGCGACAGGCCTGCCCCACCCTGCTGGGCCACAGGGCCGCTATAAACCATTTCGGGCGCAACGTCAGCAGAGTACGTTGCGCCCGAAATGGTTTGGTCCCCGGCAGTACGGCCGTGGCCTACCCGTCCATCTTCGTGGCCACCAGGTCGGCCATGATGTGCAGGGCCGTACCGTCCATACCATGGGCCTGCAGAAAAGCCCTGTCGGCCATGAAGGCCGTGTAGATGAGCACCCCCCAAGCACCGTCCGGGCCAGCCTTCAGCCGCAGATAGTCGCCGAAAACGGCTGCCGCCTGCTGCACCTTGCCACCCAGCCACAGACAGTAGCCATAGTTGAGCCTGTCCTCGGCCTGGCCAGGGTTGGCCTCGCACAGCTTGCGGTACTCAGGCTCAGCCTGGGCATACTGCCCCAGGTCCATCATGCCCCAGAGACGGCCGCGCACCACCGACAGGTTGTCCGGGTGCTCGTAATACAACTTATGCAGTATGGGCATGGCCTCCTCGGTATGCCGGGTCATCAACAGGCAGAGCGCCCTGTTCGCCTCGTAACTTACCTGGGTGGCATCCATGGCCACCAGCCGCTCATAGCACGCCAGCGCCTGCCCGTAACTTTTCTGTTCCATGTAGCCATGGGCCGCCATACGCAGCGCTTCCTCGTTAGCGGGGTTGTGCATGGCTATACGCTGATAGTAAGCCATGCCCTCCTTGTGGTCGCCATACTGATACAGATAGCCGGCCACAAACAGCTCATCGCGCACGCTCCGTGGGGCACACGCCCCATGCAGCAGGGGCAGTATCGTATCGCGATAGTGGCTCCTGTCGGCAGCGTCCAGGCTGTCCAGGTATCTCAGCACCTCGTAGTACATATCGGGGTAGTCCAGCCGGTCGCCAAAGAGACGGCTATCCGTCAGCCACACATATACCCGGCCTGTGCCCCCACGCTGCAGAAAGGGATTGGCAAAGTCGGCCCTGCTGCCATAGAGGTTATAGAACCTGAAGACATCGTGCAGATAGTTGTTACGGATGGCATCTGCGGCCGACAGTTGCCCCTCGCCCAGGGTCAAGAAACCCGCCCGGTTCTCCATCACCGCCTGGCGCAACTGCTCTGGCAGTCGGCCCAGCACCTTGGAAAACACCAAAGCAAACGAATACTTATCGCTGTCACAGAAAGGGATAGTGCTCAGCATGGACTGTACCACCCGGCGCACCTCAGAACCGTCAGTCTGCCCGTAGTCGATAGCCGGGTTATCCAGGAAGAAAGGTTCAAACCAGTGGCCCAGCTGGGCAAAAAAGCCGTAGCGCTTAGTCTGGTTGAACGCACTGTAATAGATGTCTACCCCCTTGGTGGCCCATTCCCTCATCTTGGCCATGGCCTTTTCCACGTCGCCAGCGGTTCTCTCCGCGTCCTCCGGGTGTAGTATGTCGTTCATGTCCGATGCCTGCGTAATGTCCTTGGACAACTGCGAGAGGTCCATGTTGCCCTGCTTAATCAGCGTGGGCATCACCTCGCGCCTTATACGCTCGTCATCGTATATCGTGTTGGCCGCCGTCAGCACCTGTCGCTGCAGGGCACACAGCTCGGCGCCCCCGCCGTCGTGCCCCATCAGCCGGGCCACCATGGCCCGCTGCTCCTCCAGCATCAGGGTCTGCGTACCGTCGAGCATGAACGCCCAGCCCACCAGCGCCCGCTGGCGCAGCGGTTCGGGCACATCGGCACTGTACACATCGGCCAGCACCCTGAGCTTGTTTATGTCAAACAGGTTGATACCCGCCACCATGATGGCACTCACCATCCACTGAGCATCCATCACATCGATGGCCGGCGAGGTGAGCAGCGCGCTGTAGAAGGCCGCGTCGGACTCGGCCCACGACGGCGACACCAACAGCCAGTCAAACAGGCGGCTCATATACACATCGTGGGTAATGAGCAGATGGCGGTAGTGCTCAGCCCGGGTGTGCTCTGACTCGAGCGACAGCATGGCCATGTCGGCCACGTAGCCCTCCAGTTTAGCCTTGATGTCATTGCGGTCGCCGACGAACTGCGCCATCTCGCAGCGATGGGCCGCGTCGCGATACGAGGGCACCTCGCTGACACGGCACTTCAGCCTTACATCCTGCAGTAGCTGATACGTCTGCAACAGCAGTTCACGGTATATGTGCTCCCGTTGTGGGTCGCTGTACCCCCGCTCCAGATAGTCGAGCAGCAGCTGATAGTTGCCCGCTATCTCGTCCCTACGGGACTTAAAGGCATGGAGCCCGGCAGCCTCAACGATGTGGCCCAGCCGTTGCAGGGCCGTGTGTATGCTCTGGTGGTCATTAAAATCGCGCAGTAGGTCGGCAACAGTATCTTCCATAGTGTCGTGGCTTAGTTAGGTAAGTTACTTCGTGTTTCTCAGGGCTATGTGCGGAAAGTACAATTTGGGCAAGGCCTTCACCGTGGCCCCATCGGTATGACAGTAGGTCTCTACCAGTGACGAGTAGTGGGCCACCCCGCGCACATTGAGCGAGTCGCAGGCCCGGTTGTAACCCTTTACAAAGGCGGCCAGCTGCCGCTTGCGCTCAGCGTCGCTGAGCAGACCGCCCCGCATGACCACCACCCCTAAGTGCTGGTTCATCTTGCGGCTATCCTTGAGCACCACATGCTTATACATACGTGCCGTGGTAGCCTGGGGCTCGGGCAGCCACATGGCGTCCATCTCGTTGTTGCGCAACATCTCCAGCCGGGTCAGCACGTCGTTAATCTGGATGCGGAACACCACCGATGAGGTCTTAACACCCTTCAGGGCCTGGTCCGTAAGGTAATCGGTGGCCGAGTAGCGGGTCATGGCCACCATCTTGTCGCCCATCTGCGACACATCCTTGACCCGGGCCGTACGGTTGGCTATCAGCTGCCAGTAGGCATTGGTGGGCCCCAAGGCCACCAGGGCCACCCCCCGCCGGGTCATGTGCTCCACCCGTTTCCGGTCGGTTACGGCCACCTCTACACGCTTGCCGGCCAGCGCCGTGTCACAGTCCATCTGCGCATTGCGCACCTTGAGCCGTATATCTACTCCCATGCTGTCAAACCAAGCCTCAGACTTGGCCAGATAGGCTGGCATACAGTCTATCGTGGGCATCACTGCCACCTTCAGGGCCTGTGCGTCCTCGCGGGCGAGCCGTTCTTTCTCGGCCTTGGATATACGGGCTTTCTCCTCGTACGACTGGCCACAGCCCGCCAACATGGCCGCTATGCCCAGCAGCACTATTATCTTCCTCATAAACCTATTTAAATATATTATTGCAAAATTAGCAATATTTTTTGACCCAGTAAAAAAAACTTTGTAATTTTGTGTAAACCAACAATAACGACAATGGCAAAAGACAAGATAGCCTATGTGTGCTCTGAGTGCGGCCAGGAGTCGGCCAAGTGGATTGGCAGATGCCCCAACTGCGGAAAGTGGAACACATTCAAGGAGATTAGGATAGCCGCAGATACCGGCACCATGGCCGCGAGGTCGGCAGCACAGACCCTGAACGCCCATCGCAGCCTGCACGAGACCTCGGCACGCCCGCTACGCCTGCGCGACATAGCCGCCACCGAAGACCCACGCATAGACACCCATGACGCCGAACTGAACAGGGTGCTGGGCGGCGGACTGGTACCTGGCAGCATCGTACTGCTGGGCGGCGAACCCGGCATAGGCAAGTCTACACTCACCCTGCAAACCATCCTACACATGCCCGACATCAATATCCTGTACGTGTCGGGCGAGGAGAGCCCACATCAGATTAAGATGAGAGCCGAGCGCATCGGGGGCGGCCGGTGTACCATGGACCACATCACCCTGCTCTGCGAGACATCGTTAGAGAACATCTTTGCCTGTATCAAGGAGGTAAAGCCCCAACTGGTGATTATCGACTCTATACAGACCATATCGACCGAGGATGCCGAGTCGAGCCCCGGCAGCGTAACCCAGATACGCGAGTGCGCCTCGTCGCTCCTGCGCTTTGCCAAGACCAGCGGCATACCCGTCATCCTCATCGGCCACATCACCAAGGAGGGCTCGCTGGCCGGCCCCAAGACCCTGGAGCACATCGTAGATGCCGTTATACAGTTCGAAGGCGACCAGCACTATATGTACCGCATACTCCGGGGCATCAAGAACCGGTTTGGAAGCACCTCGGAACTGGGCATCTACGAGATGGAGCAAAACGGGCTGAGACTGGTGTCCAACCCCTCGGAGCTGCTGCTTACCGAGGACCATGAGGGACTGTCGGGCATAGCCATCAGTGCCGCCATCGAGGGTGTGCGACCGTTCTTACTCGAGACCCAGGCCCTGGTCTCGAGCGCCGCCTATGGCACGCCGCAACGGTCGGCCACCGGTTTTGACCAGCGCAGACTCAACATGCTTCTGGCTGTACTGGAGAAACGTGTAGGGTTCAAGCTGATGCAGAAGGATGTGTTTCTCAATATAGCCGGAGGGCTCCGCGTTACCGATATGGCCATGGATCTCAGCGTGATAGCCGCCGTGCTGTCCAGCAATGTAGACACCCCGATAGAGGCGGGCTGGTGCATGTGCGGCGAGGTGGGCCTGAGTGGCGAGGTAAGGGCCGTGAGCCGGATAGAGCAGCGCATAGCCGAAGCCGAGAAACTGGGGTTCACAGACATAGTGATGCCCGCATACAACCTCAAGGGCGTCAATCCGCACAAATACCACATACGCCTACACCCAGTGAAGAAAGTAGAAGAGGCGCTGCGCACCCTGTTCGGGTAGCGGCAGCGCCTCTGCATAAGCTGACGGCCAGGGCCGTGGGGGGCAGCCTTATTGCTCGTACTCTGTATGGTCGTCGATACCGGCTTCGGCCAGAGCCTCGCGGCGCTCACGGCAGGTGCCACACTTGCCACAGTGCTTGTCGCCACCCTTGTAGCAGCTCCAGGTCTCGGCATAGTCTATGCCTAAGCGCTTGCCGTGGCGGGCTATGTCGGCCTTGGTTATATCAGTATAGGGAGCCAGCACCTGTACGCCCACGTAGGTACCCTGGGCCGTAGCCTCGGACATGGCGTCGACAAAGGCTCTCCGGCAGTCGGGGTAGATGGCATGGTCGCCTCCGTGGTTGGCCATCATCACGTATTTGAGCCCATTGGACTCGGCTATTCCGGCTGCTATCGACAGCATGATACCGTTGCGGAACGGCACCACCGTCGACTTCATATTCTCGTCATCATAATTGCCCTCAGGAATGGCTTCGGCACCCTCTAACAGCGAACTCTTAAAGTACTGGTGCATAAAACCTAAGTTGATAACAATATGCGGGATGCCCAGCCGCTTGCAGTGCATGGCTGCAAAAGGTATCTCGCGGGCATTATGGTTGCTGCCATAATCGAATGACACTCCTAAGGCTATCCTGTCCTTGAACTCGTAGAGCATGGTTATGCTGTCCATGCCCCCACTGACTATCAGTACTGCGTCTTTCTTCATTATCTTATTTTATATTTCATCTGTCTTACCATACTCGTAGCCCTTATCCGGATAATCGGGAGCCGTAGATATGTGCATGGAGACCACCTCTACGAAGCCCACGGCCATCACCTTAATAACGAATAGGGGTATGACGGATGCAAAGGTAACCCATTTTCGGCCACAAAGGGTCAACGGCCTGCCACTTTAACACTTTATTTACATTTCGGTCATCCGAGCCCGATGCCAAAGGCTTTTTTTTAAGGGCGAAAGACTAAATATTTGGGCTGTAATGCCCTAATCATCAAAAAAAACGCTACCTTTGCACGCATAAATTACAACCCAATAAAAAATATAAACAATGAAAATCGAACAATTCAACTTTGCTGGAAAGAAGGCTATTGTCCGCGTAGACTTCAATGTACCATTGGACGAGAACGGTAACGTTACTGACGATACCCGTATACGTGGTGCGCTCCCCACACTCAAGAAGGTGCTCGCCGATGGCGGTGCCCTCATCATGATGAGCCACATGGGCAAGCCCAAAGGCAAGGTTAAGCCCGAACTGTCACTGGGCCAGATTGTAAAGAACGTAAGCGCCGCCCTGGGTGTAGACGTTAAGTTTGCCCCCGACTGTGGCAAGGCCGACGAGGCTGCCGCAGCCCTGAAGCCGGGCGAGGCCCTGCTGCTGGAGAACCTGCGCTTCTATCCCGAGGAGGAAGGCAAGCCCGTAGGTGTAGAGAAGGGTACTCCCGAGTACGACGAGGCCAAGAAAGAGATGAAGGCTCGCCAGAAGGACTTTGCCAAGAAGCTCGCTTCGTATGCCGACGTATATGTAAACGACGCTTTCGGTACAGCTCACCGCAAGCACGCATCTACCGCCGTCATCGCTGACTACTTCGATGCCGACTCCAAGATGCTGGGCTTCCTCATGGAAAAAGAGGTTACAGCCATCAACAACGTGCTGAAGAACGCTCAGCACCCCTTCACCGCTATCATCGGTGGTTCTAAGGTAAGCTCTAAGCTGGGTGTTATCAAGAACCTGCTGGACAAGGTAGACAACCTCATCATCGGCGGCGGTATGGGTTACACATTCATCAAGGCCCAGGGTGGACACATCGGCGAGTCGCTGCACGAGGACGACCTGATGCCCGAGGCTCTCAACGTGATAGCCGAGGCCAAGGCCAAGGGTGTAAACCTGAGCCTCTCGGTAGCCACCGTAGCTGCCGACAGCTTCTCAAACGATGCTAACCGCAAGACCGTAGACATATACAACATCCCAGACGGATGGGAGGGTATGGATGCCTCTGAGGAGAGCCTGGCCAACTGGAAGAAGATTATCCTGGCTTCTAAAACCATCCTGTGGAACGGCCCTGTAGGCGTATTCGAGATGGAGAACTTCGCACACGGTACTGGTGAGATAGCCAAGTACGTGGCCGAGGCTACCCAGGAGAACGGTGCCTTCTCGCTCGTTGGTGGTGGCGACTCTGTAGCCGCTGTTAACAAGTTCGGCCTGGCCGACAAGGTTTCTTATGTATCTACCGGTGGTGGTGCCATGCTCGAGGCTATCGAGGGCAAGGTGCTTCCAGGTGTAGCTGCCATCGAGGGCTAATCCCGCGGGCACGCATATCAAGCATATCGGGGCGGGCAGACCTTCTGAGGACTGCCCGCCCCTTTTCTGAATTACCTATTTATATATAAGAGGAGACGGCGGTGAATGGTACAGATGCAAGTAACCCAACCGCCATTAATGCAGACATAAAAAGACAAGGCAAAACACCATGGCCATTATAAACATTACATCGCTCACGACCCCTGGGGTGGAGATATTCAGCAAGTTGACCGAAGCCCAGTTGCGCTCGGGCCACTTCACGGATAAGCGTATATTCATCGCCGAAAGCCCCAAGGTTATACAGGTGGCTCTCAATGCGGGCTACAAGCCCACGGCCCTGCTCTGCGAACAGCGCCACATCACCGGCGACGCCGCGGGCATCATAGAGCGGATAGGCGACGGGGTGCCTGTGTACACGGGCAGCCGCGAGGTACTGGCGGCACTCACCGGCTATACACTGACCCGCGGAGTACTATGCGCCATGGAGCGCCCCACCCTGCCGTCGGTCGGAGAGATATGTGCCCAGGCCAACCGCATAGCCGTGATACATGGCGTAGTGGACACCACCAACATAGGGGCCATTTTCCGCTCGGCCGCAGCACTGGGCATAGACGGCATAGTACTGACCACCGACTCGTGCGACCCGCTTAACCGCCGGTCGGTAAGGGTTTCCATGGGGTCGGTATTCCTGATACCATGGACGTGGCTCGACGGATCACTACAGACCCTGAACCAGTATGGATTTAAGACGGCGGCCCTGGCGCTTACCGACCAATCCATAAGTATAGACGCCCCTGCCCTACAGGCCGAGCCACGGCTGGCACTGGTACTGGGAACAGAGGGCGACGGGCTGCCACACGCCACCATCGAGGAGGCAGACTATGTGGTACGCATACCGATGTCGCACCAGGTAGACTCGCTCAATGTAGCTGCCGCGTCGGCCGTAGCTTTCTGGGAGCTGCGTCGGTGCAGTTGAGTTGGGCC
>CAKPRX010000059.1 GCA_934183135.1 uncultured Prevotella sp. | reverse complement strand
ATGATGCCATAGTCGATGCCCAGGCGCTGGTAGACCTGGGCATAGAGGCGCATCTGGTCCAGGTTGGCCACGCCGAGCAGCTGGGCCTTAGGGTGAGCGGGGTTTACCAGCGGGCCCAGCAGGTTGAACACCGTGGGAAACTGCAGGGCGCGGCGGATGGGGGCTACAAACTTCATGGCCTTGGCAAAGAGCTGGGCATGCAGGTACACGATGCCGGCCTCGTTGATAGAGCGGTTGAGCGTGTCCATGTCGCTGGTAAAGCGCACGCCATGCTGGGCTATCACGTTAGACGCGCCGCTCACGCTGGTGGCTGCGTAGTTGCCGTGCTTGGCCACCTTGTAGCCCGCGCCGGCTATGACAAAGCACGAGGTGGTCGATATGTTAAAGGTGTTCTTCCTGTCGCCGCCCGTGCCTACCACGTCGATGTAGCGTGGACAGTCCAGCTGCGCCGGGACGCCCGTTTCGAGTATGCCGTCGCGAAATCCTAACAGCTCGTCGACCGTTACACCGCGCATCTGTATGGCGGTAAGCAGGGCCGTAATCTGCTCCTGCGGGTAAGCCTCACGGGTAATGCCGATGAGTATCTCTCTTGTCTCCTCGCGGGTAAGCCGCTCCTGATTGAGTACCTTGCCCAAAATGTCCTTCATTTCCATATCTGCCTTGTTTGTTTATAAGTTTGCTATTGATGGGTTGCCGCCAAAAGAGAAAGAGGCCTGTCGTAAGTACGGCAGGCCTCTCTCTATCTCTCGGATATCTACACGGCTGGGTTGCTCACGACTGTTTCAATCTTGAGTAACGCCACCACCATGATGTAGATACATTATTTCTCATTTACCATTACTAATTTATTGGTTGCAAATGTAGCAAAAAAAAGTGACCCTGCAAACTTTTTGCGGGAAAAAGTGATATTTTAACAGGAATTATTTCAAATCGCTTACAAATAGCCGATGCCATCAGGCCGACGGCCGACGGGCTGCACAGGGCCGCCGGGGGACATGAGGCTGCCAGCCAGGGGCCACGGAGGGGCCACGGACAAAAAGTTTTTTGCCCCATCTATGTAATAAAAGGAGCCACAGGCCGTTATACTAATAAAAATCATGATACCGCCTATGAAGTACTTTACCCCTAAAGAGATGCAGCCCTCGGAACAAACGCTGCGCATTATACGGCAGGTGGCCCGCCTGTACCAGGCTGCGAGCGGCCAGGCCAACGTCTATAAGACCTGCATGAACTGATACATATATATATAATAATGTGTACGATGAAAAATAACACGATAATAGCCCCCTCCCTGCTGTCGGCCGACTTTGGCAGGCTGGCCGAACAGCTCGACATGATTAACCGGAGCGCTGCCGGGTGGCTGCACCTGGACGTGATGGATGGGGTGTTTGTCCCTAACATTTCCTTTGGGTTTCCTGTCATCAAGGCGGCCCAGCGCCTGTGTTCCAAGGTGCTGGATGTACACATGATGACCGTACACCCGGAAAACTATATAGACGCGGTGCGCCAGGCTGGCGGACAGGTGATGACCGTGCATGCCGAGGCGTGTACACACCTGCACCGCACCATCCAGCAGATACACGCTGCGGGCATGAAGGCGGGCGTGGCGCTCAACCCGGCCACTCCGCTCTGCGCCGTAGAGGAAGTGTTAGAGGACGCTGACCTGATACTGATAATGAGTGTCAACCCAGGATTTGGCGGACAGTCGTTTATACCCCAGGCGATAAGCAAGATAAAGCGGCTGCGCCTGATGGCAGACGCCACCACGAAGAAACCGCTGATAGAGGTAGACGGGGGTATCAACGGGCAGACGGCCCCGCTGGTCGTAGAGGCGGGGGCCAATGTGCTGGTAAGCGGCAGCTATGTATTCGGGGCTGCCGACCCCTGCCAGACCATCGAGGGGCTGTTAGGCCACGAGTAACCCTCCGGTTACTGCTCTAACTGCAGGCTCACCCCATAGCTCTTGGCCATACGGCGCAGGTTGAACACGGCATAGCGCATACGGCCAAGGGCTGTGTTGATGCTCACGTTGGTGGCCTCGGCTATCTCCTTGAATGACAAGTCCTGGAAGAAGCGCATAAAGATGACCTCGCGCTGTACCGGTGGCAGCATGTTCATCATGCGGCGCACATCGCTATATACCTGCTCGTTGACATAGCGGCTCTCCACATTGCCCTCTGCCAGCCCCATGCTGTCGCTGTCGCCCATGTCGCTATTGGCCGCCGAGTCTACGAGACCCTCGCCGTGCAGGTCGCGGTAATGGTCCATAATGACATTGTGGGCTATGCGCATAACCCAGGCGGCAAACTTGCCACTGGGCACGTAGCGCCCCTGCTGAAGGCGCATGACGACCTTGACAAATGTGTCCTGGAACACATCGTCGGCCGTTTCGCGGTCGTGAACCACAAAGAGGATATAGGAGAAAATTTTCTGCTGATTGCGTGCCAGCACCAAGTCGAAAGCTGCCGCATTTCCGCCTATATAAGCCATGGCCAACTGTTCGTCGGTCATACTACTCAGTACATTCATTTCCTTAATCGTGTTGTTAATAAGTAAATGTTTGCTATAGGCGCTGGCTATTTATTGTATTATTACTGTTAATTAATTGCAAAGTTAACATTTTTATCACTATGACCCAAATTTTTTAACTAAAATAGCGCGCCCAGGCCCGTACTGCTGCACTTTCAGTGCGCGTGGCCCACATGGGCACCACCGTGGCCGTCATGGTCGCGTCAGGCATAGGCCATGACGGTGGGGCCATGGTAACCATGGCCAACAGCGTAGGCCCTATCGCGGCTGTAGCCATGGCAAAAATAGCGAAAAACCTTTACACGCGGCTGTATATTTATGCAAAACGCGAGGCGATAATGTATAAATATACAGCCGCAACAGCCGTTTTACGGGGCGCAATTCTCGGATTTTTTCATCAATCCAGGACGATTTTGGGGGTCATCGGGGGTATTTTGGGGCACTGCAAGGAGGGCAAAAGTAACAACCTTTTACAAAATAGGGATAATCGGCACCTTTTTCGCTCCTATTTTCAGCGCTTACGAGGACGGTTTTCAGGGTCACCGCGATGGTCATTTTTTTGCTCGCGATGGTCATTACGATTCTAATGACCATCGCGAGCACAAAAAAGGTCGTTTTCGACCCATCAGAAAACGGCCGTTTTTGCCACCGCCACCACCTCGGCGAGCGTACAGGCCAACGACAGAGGGCCAAAACGCCCTCGCCCGAGGCCGAAACGGCAGAAATGTATATTTATACATTATCAGAAAAATCCTTACAACGAGCACCAGAGAATTATCCGCCCACAGGAGCGGGCACAAAGGCTGCGCCAGCACACAGGGGGCGTTTTTCAGGCTTTTACTTTTCTACTTTCAGGCAGTGGGAGCTACGCGCCAAAAGAGGTTGGTGCAGGATGCGACCAACCTCAGGACGATTTCAAAAAGAATAAGGTTGAAATCAAAAAGAATACGGCAAATATAGGACTTTAATTTGATACTAACAAATCTTTTTAGTTAAAAACGAGATTTTCGGATAAAGTAGCCAGAAAACGGCCCATTGGCCGCTGCCCGTGAGCCCATTACCGGCACCGCAACGGTCACCCATCGGCCCATAGGCCGCAAGAAGCGTTATAGAGTGTTAAAGCACTGGGCCATACGGGGCGATGTCGGACACATTTAGTATCTTCGCAGTCAACAAAATAAACCATAGATGATGGACAATACTAACGACAGGGCCGTACCCGCAGAGGAGGCCACACAAAAGCCCTTGCCACTGAGCGCCGAGATGGAGGCGCGCGTGGCAAGGGCAGTTGATAACTTTATGGAGGGCTATGGCTGCTGCCAGTCGGTGGTGGCCGCCTTTGCCGACCTGTATGGGCTGGACGACACCATGGCCAAGCGCCTGGCAGCCGGATTTGGCGGCGGTGTGGGCCGGCTCAGGATGATGTGCGGTGCCGTGTCGGCCCTGGTGATGCTGGCAGGGCTGGACTGCGGTCAGACCGTGGGCAGCGACCGCGCCGGCAAGTCGGCCTGCTACAAGGTGGTACAGGACCTGATAGCGCAGTCGACGGCGGCCAATGGGTCTGTAATCTGTGCCGAGATACTGGGACTGAAGGGGCACGACAAGGCCCAGTCGAGCTACGTGGCATCGGCCCGCACAGCCGAGTACTACAAGACCAGGCCCTGTGCGGCCAAGGTGGAGAGCGCAGCGCGCATCTTCGCCCAGTACCTGGAGCGCAAGGCCGGGCAACAGGCTGGCTGACAGCGCGCTACTTACGCAGGGCGCGCATGGCGTTGAGCACGGCCACCACCGTGACACCCACATCGGCCATGACGGCCATCCACATATTGCCCAGGCCCACGGTGGCCAGGGCCAGCACAGCCACCTTGACCCCTATGGCCAGCCACACATTCTGGCGGGCTATGCGCGTAGTACGTCGGGCTATGGCTATGGCACGGGCCACCTTGCTGGGCTTGTCGTCCATGAGCACTACCTCGGCAGCCTCGGTAGCGGCATCGCTGCCCAAGGCTCCCATGGCTATGCCCACGTCGGCCCGCTTGAGCACGGGGGCATCGTTGATACCGTCGCCCACAAAGGCCAGGGTGCGGCCGGGATGCCGGGCGGCAAGCAAGCGCTCTACGTGGGCCACCTTGTCGGTGGGCAGCAGTTCGGCATGATACTCGTCGATGCCCAAGGTGCGGGCCACCTCGGCAGCCACCTCCTCGCGGTCGCCGGTCAGCATGACGGTGTGGCGCACACCCTGCCTGCGGAGCTGGGCGATGGCCTCGGCGCTGTCGGGCTTGATGCGGTCGCCCACCACGACGTGGCCGGCATACACGCCATCGACAGCCACATGGATGATGGTACCCACGCGGTGGCAGCCATGCCACTGGGCGCCCACGGCATCCATCAGCTTGGTATTGCCCACGCTCACCGTCTGCCCGTTGACCCGGGCGGTAATGCCCTGTCCGGCTATCTCCTGTACATCGGTAACCTGGCAACCGTCGGTGGCCTCGTTGGGGAACGCCTCGCGCAGCGCGGCACCTATGGGGTGGGTGGTAAAGTGCTCTACGTGGGCGGCCAGATGCAGCAAGTGGTTGGCGTCAAGGTGGTCGGGGTGCACGGCCTCGACATCAAACTGCCCACAGGTCAGCGTGCCCGTCTTGTCGAACACCACGGTATCTATCTGGGTCAGAATGTCTATGTCGTTGCTGCCCTTGATAAGGATGCCACTACGCGAGGCACCGCCTATTCCGCCAAAGAAGGTGAGCGGTACGCTGATGACCAGGGCACAGGGACACGACACCACCAGGAAGATGAGGGCGCGGTTGAGCCACAGGGGGAAGAGGTCGGCAAAGGGGCCGGACAGCACCAAGGGCGGAACGATGGCCAGGGCCAGGGCCAGGAAGACCACCGCTGGGGTGTAGACGCGGGCAAAGCGGGTGATAAAGGACTCGCTGCGCGACTTGCGCTGGTCGGCGGCTTCGACCATGTTGAGTATCTTGGACACGGTGCTCTCTCCGAAGGTCTTGGTGGTACGCACCTCGACCACGCCGGTAAGATTGATACAGCCCGAGATGACCGCATCGCCCTCGGCTATGTCGCGGGGCACACTCTCGCCCGTGAGTGCCAGTGTGTTGAGGGCCGACGCGCCGCTCAGCACCACACCGTCTAACGGCACCTTCTCGCCAGGCTTGACCACGATGACCTCGCCTATCGCCACCTCGGCCGGAGCCACGGCGGCAACCTGTGAGCCACGCTTCACGTAAGCCACGTCGGGGTGTATGTCCATCAGGTGGGCTATACTCTTACGGCTCTGTCCCTCGGCGTAGCCCTCGAAGAGCTCGCCTATCTGGAAGAAGAGCATCACGAACACGGCCTCGGGATACTCGGTCTCTGCGCCGGGGAAGAAACCTATACACAGAGCGCCAATGGTGGCAATGGCCATCAGGAAGTGCTCATTGAACATGTCGCCGCTGATGACGCCCTCGGCCGCCTCCCTCAGAGTGTCGTGGCCGATAAGCAGGTAGGGCACCAGGTAGACCAGCAGCAGCTGCCAGGGGGCCAGGTGACAGGTCTTCTCTATCACGACAGCCGCGATTAGCAGCAGTATGGTGACGGCAATGAGGACTATCTGGCTGCGGAGCGACCCATGCTCGTGGTCGTGGTCATGGTGATGGTGTCCGGAGTCGTGTTCTGCGTGCTGGCATCCTTTCCGGGTGTCGCAGCAACAGTGGGAATGGGTTGTTTCTGCCATATTGATAATTTTTAAATGTCCTAAGTACAAAAGCGATGTAAGGCGAGGGCTATAAAGCTGACTTTAATGGCCGAGCCGTAACTTATTGTATGCAAAGGTAGAAAGTATCATTTGCAACCGGGTTGCAATCTGTGTACAGTCGCTGGCCATCGGCTTGCAACAGATGGGTATCGCCCTGATTTACAACATTTTCACGGTATTCAAAACAAACACTAAAAAGGGGGCTGCGCCGTATGACAGACAACGGCACAGCCCCCTTTAGGGTTGTTATCGGCAACGGCCTACTCGGCCTTCTTAGGAACAGGCTTCTTAGGAGCCGCCTTCTTAGTGGCCCTGGCCTTCTTGGCTGCTGGGGCCTTGGCCGGCTTTTCGCCCATCTGCTCGCGCAGCTTGTCGTTGGCAGCCTCTATCTTCTCTATCTTAGCCTGCAGGCGTATTATCTCCTTGTCCTTCATCTCTATCTCATCGCCCTGGTTGCGTATTGTGGTGAGCAGGCTCTCCAGTTCCTCGTTATCTATCTCCTCGGGATAGAGGTTGTTAACGCGGTTGATGAAGTCGCCGATGACGTTCATGTAGTTAGTAAACGCATCGAACGCACTGCTGTAGATGCCACGGTCGACGGCCACGCCCGATGGCTTGGTAGACATGAAGTAGAAGTTATTGGTGGCCTGTAGATAGTCCCAGTCCTGGTTAATACGTGGGTCGTCGGCAATACGCACACGGTCGGCCACGCTGTAGAGCTTGTCAAAAGCCTCGCGCTGCATGGGGTTGCCCAGCCAGCACGACACGTCGCGCTCCTCGTCCATCCAGGAGAGTGTGTCGGGGACATCGAGCGCGCCTACAGACTTCATCTTGGTACACACCTCGGTCGGGGTCGAGAAGGTGATGCCATTCTGCTTGGCACAGACGGGCAGGGCCTTCAGGAACTCCAGTATATTGCTGGACAGAGGCTGGGCTATGCCGATGGCGGAGAGGTTCATAAAGATGCCGTAGAACTGTTCCTCGGCGGGAGCCTCAGCGATACGGCGGATATAGTTGTCCGCAAAGAGCGGATAGCCCTCCCAGTCGCTGTTGCTGAAGCGGAGCGAGATGTCGTCGCTCAGGTTAACGTCGCGGAGCAACAGTTTGAGATGGGGGTTGAGTGCGCAGTGGTAGAGGTAGTGGGGCGACTTCCAGCCCAGTACGTGCTTGGCACCCTCGGTGAGCATGCCCTTGAAGCCAAGCTGGGCAGCCTGCATGCCGATGTCGTCGCTGTAGATAAGGCCAGAGTTGCGGAGCACCTGCGGGGTCTGGTTGAAGTACTCCCTAATCTTCTCGACCTGCTTCTTAACATCGGCAGCGAAGCACTCCTCGTTAGCCAATGACGAGAGACCATGCGAGAAAGGCTCGGCGAGAAACTCTACGCAGCCGGTGTCGTTGAGCTGCTGCAGCTTCTCAAGCACCTGGGGAGCATGGAGCTCCAGCTGCTCGATGCCCACGCCCGAGAGCGAGAAGGCCACCTTAAAGGCTTTGCCATTCTCCTTAATCATCTCGCCAATGGCATTGAGCGCGGGCATATAGCTGCGCTCGGCTATGTCAGAGATGGTTCGCTCGTTCTCATAGTCGTCATAATAATAGTGGTCGGTACCTATGTCAAAGAAGCGGTACCTCTTCAGATGCAGTATCTGATGTATTTCAAAATATAGGCATATTGTTTTCATAATTGGCTGTAGTTAGTATCAGTTATATCCATTAAGTGTACGGTCATAGAGCTCCTTGATCCAGGCGCCGACCTTCTCCCAGGTTATCTGGTCGACCTCTTTCTTGCCCTCGTCCTGGAGGTAATGGAACAGGCTCTCGTTGTGGCAGATGGAATAGATGGCATCGGCCATGGCATGGATGTCCCAGTAGTCGACCTTGATGCAGTTGGTAAGTATCTCAGCACATCCGCTCTGCTTAGAGATGATGGAGGGCGTGCCACACTGCATGGCCTCAAGGGGCGAGATGCCAAACGGCTCGCTCACAGAGGGCATCACGTAGACATCGGAGTCCTTGAGACACTCGTAGACCTGCGTGCCACGCATAAAGCCCGGGAAGTGGAAACGGTCGGCTATCCCACGCTCTGCGGCAAGGTAAATCATCTGGTCCATCATATCGCCGGAGCCGGCCATGCAGAACCTCACGTTACGGGTGCGGTGCAGTACCAAGTTGGCTGCCTCGACAAAATACTCCGGGCCTTTCTGCATGGTAATGCGGCCCAGGAATGTAACTATCTTCTCGCGTCCCGTGTGGTCCGGGCGCGGTATCTGGGCTATCTCGGGGCGCAGGGGGTACACGGCATTGTGGACAGTAAAACACTTGCGGGGGTCTTGGTGGTACTGGTTGATAACAGTCTGCCTCGTAAGCTCGGACACGCACATGATGCAGTCTGCATTATCCATACCGTCTTTCTCAATGGCGAACACGGTGGGGTTAACGTGGCCGCGGCTACGGTCGAAGTCGGTGGCGTGTACATGGATACAGAGCGGTTTGCCCGAAACCTTCTTGGCATGGATACCAGCAGGATAGGTGAGCCAGTCGTGGGCATGGATAATGTCGTAATCCAGGGTGCGGGCCACCACACCGGCGATGACGGAGTAGTTGTTAATCTCCTGATGCAGGTTAGAGGGATAGCCGCCGGCAAACTCCATGGCACCGAGGTCGTTGACGTGCATATAGTTGAAGTCGGCATAGATGTGGTCGCGAAGACGGAAGTAGAGGTCAGGCTCCATAACGTTGCCCACACGGCTCTTGACGTAGTCGTAGCTGACATCGCGCCAGGCGATGGGCACACAGTTCATGGCGACGATGTTGGCCGCCGTGCGGTCCTCGTCGCCCCAGGGCTTGGGCAGGCAGAGGGTGATGTCGATGCCGCCCTGGGCATGCAGGCCCTGGGATATTCCATAGTTGGCGGTGGCCAATCCACCATATACATGAGGAGGATATTCCCATCCGAACATTAATACTTTCATTTGCGGTCCTCCTTATTATTTATATGAGTACTTTTCCAACAGTTCCATGGCGCGCAGAATTTCGGCTACGTTCATGGCAAAAGAGATGCCACCACGGCCGCGGAACGGGGGATTGCCGTCAAACAGCTCGGGGATGGTTCCGACGCAGTGATTGTACATCTCGTCCTCGTAGCCCACCATCTGGCGCTCGATAAAGCTCAGTCGGGTACGCTTGTACAGGCGCAGGCAGGCTTCCATATAGAAACCGCCGAGCCAGGGCCAGGCCGTTCCCTGATGATAGGCATAATCGCGCTGCGACTGGGGCCCCACGTACATGGGATTGTAACCGCCGCTCTTAGGCGAAAGGGTACGCAGGCCCTTGGGGGTGAGCAGTTCGCGTGTACAGATGTCAAGCACGGTCTTCTTCTGTTCCTGATTGAGGGGCGAATAGTCAAAAGCTACGGGAAAAATCATGTTAGGGCGTACGCTCCAGTCTACCATGTTGCCGTCGACATAGTCATACAGATAGCCGTACTCGTTCAGGAAGGTATCGACAAACGACTGCTTGACAGTGGCAGCCAACTGCTGCAGATGGGCTTGCCGCTTGTCGGTATCGGACAGCAGGGAGGCGCAGAACAGGAGGGCGTTGTACCACAGTGCGTTGAACTCTACAATATAGCCGCTACGCGGAACCACGGGGCGGCCGTTAGCCGTGGAGTTCATCCAGGTAATAGCCTCACCGTGCTGGCTCTGGGCGTACAGGAGCCCGTTGTCATGGAGCTTGAGGCTGGGGTGACCGCCCTTCTCTATATACTCAATAATGTCATTGACCAGTGCACAGTACCTGGCGACGCACTTCTCGCGCCCACATTCCTTGGCATACTGCTGTACAGCCCATATCGCCCAAAGCAACACGTCGGGCTGCTCTATCTCATAGATATGCTTGGTGAGTGGCTTTCCGGCCATGAACTCGCGCAGGGCCACCTCGGCTGTCGCCATGACCAGCTCGAAGTACTCGGTCTCCTCGATGGAGAGCGTCAGGCCAGGCAGGGCGATAAACGTGTCGCGGGCGCGGCTCTTGAACCAGGGGTAACCGGCCAAGATGTAGCGGTCATCGTTTTTCTCATGGATATGGAACTGGTGGGCGGCGTTGACCAGGCAGTGGAAGAAGTTGTCGCGCGGGGTACGCTCAGCCACTTCGGCGTCGAAGAGGCGCTTCTGGCCCAGCGTCTTGCTCTCGGAGGTAGACGCGGCGAACACTACGCTCTCGCCCTTCTTGATATTCATCTGGAAATAGCCAGGGACGTACAAGTCTTCGTTAGAGGCATAACCACGTTCCTGCTCCTTAGGATACTCTACGCCACGGTACCAGTCGGGCTGGAAGACAAACTCGTTCTTCTTAGAGAACTGCATGTACAGGTCGGGGTACCCGGCATACATACAGGTCTTGATGCCATTTTCCACAGCCGTATAGTCGCGCGAGGCGACCGCATTCTCATGGGTAAACTGGCGCACGCTGCGGAATGCCAAGAACGGGCGGAAGCGCAAAGTGGTGGCCGAGTGGGCGTCTACCAACGTATAGCGTATCAGGATGCGATCCTCGTAATGCTGGAAGACCACCTCGCGCTTCAGGATGACGCCACCCACCCGGTAAAGGGTTGTGGGCACCTTGTCGCAGTCGAACTCGCGGATATACTTATGACCCTTAGGACTAAAATTATTGCCTTGGTATTTGTGCAGCCCCAGGTTGAACTCAGCCCCGTGCTGTATAACCGTCACGTCGAGCGAGGAGAGGAGCACGTGGTTATCATCGTCCAGCTGGGGAACCGGGACGACCAAAAGGCCATGGTACTTACGGGTGTTGCACTCTACAATAGTCGAGCAGGAATAAGCTCCAGAACGGTTGGTGCGGAGCAATTCCTTAGGCAACGACTCTTCGAGGTTAGTCATAAGAGTTTTCTCAAATCTAAGATAACTCATAAACTGATGTCAAGATTTTAATTTATTAGTTAAACGTTCTTACGGCAAAGCTACGGATAGCCACCGTATGCTTTTCCAAAAATACGATTTTATTTGCAATTAGACAAATTTTTTCGGAAGATTTTAAGAAAAAGGCTGCATTTACGGCCTGACGGCGGCTTTTCATGGATATTTTGCTCGGGCATAGTCTGCTGGCCGCAGTGGCAGATGTCATGTTCAGGCAGGCATCTAACAGCATCGGCACCACCATCAAGGCGGTGCCGGTACGTATGAGCCTATTCGGGTATGAGGAAGTTGATGACCTCTTGCTCGACCCTTATCGAGATGGGGGCCACCGGGGTGTTCATCAGACGGCCGTCGATGCCCACCATAGCCTGGGATATCTCGCTAAACTCTACCTCGCGGGTACGGTAAGGGTGTACGCTGCGGTGGTTGAGTATCTTGCCGCGCAGGAAGAGGTACCACCCTTCTACCAGCTGTGCCATCTCTGTATGGTAGACCACCGATACATCCAGCAGGCCGTTGTAGGGTACCGCATTGGGGGTCTGTCCATAGCCCGGGGCATTGCCGACACACACCGTCATTACCCGCCGGTCTATAGTCTCGCCGTTGATATGCAGGCGCATCTTGTATTCAAGCCGCTGGAACACCATCAGCACAAAGGAGAACAGGAAGGAGAGTGTACGCGACACAAAGAAATGGCGTGTCTGCCGCCGCAGGTTCATTATAGCGGCTATCAGTCCCACATTAACGCAGTTGAGAAAGTAGCGGTGACAGGCTTCGCCACGCTTGTTACGGTAGCTCATGCGCCCCACGTCTATACGGCGTATGCGGCGCTTGCTGAGCCACTCTACGGTCTGCTCGACTTCGCCCTCGCGGAAGCCCCAGAAATGGGCGAAGTCGTTCATCATGCCATTGGGGATAACGCCAAGGGCGATACGGCTACGGGCCTCGCTGTCCAGCTGCATCAGGCAGTTGGCGGCATCGTTGAGGGCCGAGTCGCCGCCCACAATAACGATGGTGCGATAACCGTTGTTTACCATCATCTTGACAAGACGGTCCACGCTGCCCGAGTTCTCACTCTGGATATAGTCGTAGTCGATACGGTGGGCACGCAGGGATTTCTCTATGCTCTCCCAGCGGGCTGCCGCGCGGAAACTGCGTTTCGGGCAATAGAGTATGCCCCACTTATTCTCATTTACTGCCATAATGGTACTATTAGTTATGGTCTTGCTGGTCTGTCAGCGCCAGTATCCTGTTTACCTTCTCATCCATGGGCAGGGCCGCGTCTACCCAGTGGATGGTAAAACCGCGCCGCTCCATGCCTCTGAACCAGGTCATCTGGCGCTTGGCAAACTGGTGGATAGCTATCTCCAGGCCCTTCACCATGGCATCGTAGGTAGTGCGGCCTATCAGATATTCGGTGATATACTTGTATTCCAGCCCGTAGTATATCAGGTCTTCGGGCGATATGCCCCGCGCAAGCAGCCCACGCACCTCGTCTACCATGCCATGGTCCAGACGCTGGTAGAGGCGCTCGCTGATCTTACGGCGACGCTCTTCGCGGTCTATATCTACACCTATTATTATAGAGTCTATGGCTGGCAGTTCGCGGTGGGCCATGGGATGCTCCATATTGTATGTCTCTATCTCTATGGCACGTATGGCCCGCTGGGCGGTGTCTACATCGGTGCGGTTGTGCATTACCGAGTGGTTGCGTGCCTTCAGCTCGGCCAGCATCGCGGTAAGTTTCTCGAGCGACTGGTGGGCCAGCCGGTCGCGCAGCGGCTGGTTCTGTGGTACAGGCGACAGGGCATAGCCCTTCAATACCGACTCTATATACAGTCCCGTGCCACCACAGAGTATGGGGGTGACGCCCCGACTGACAATATCCTGGTAGCACCGATGGAAATCGCGCTGAAATTCAAAGAGATTGTACTTGGTGCCCGGCTCGCAGATGTCTATAAGATGATAGGGGACAGTATGGCCGCCCACGGTATAATCGGCCAGATCCTTGCCCGTGCCGATGGTCATACCGCGATATACCTGGCGCGAGTCGGCACTGACGATTTCAGCACCCAACCTCAAGGCCAGCGCTACAGCCAGTCCCGTTTTGCCCGATGCAGTAGGCCCCAGTATGGTAATCATCTTGCTCATGCGTAAGCCGTTAACTATGACAAAGATAGTGCAAACCGAGCGCCATGAGCTTGCTCTAATGGCCGAGGTGCAGCCTATCTTATGCAAAGATAGTGCAAACCGAGCGCCATGAGCTTGCTCTAATGGCCGAGGTGCAGCCTATCTTATGCAAAGATAGTGCAAACCGAGCGCCATGAGCTTGCTCTAATGGCCGAGGTGCAGCCTATCTTATGCAAAGATAGTGCA
>CAKPRX010000058.1 GCA_934183135.1 uncultured Prevotella sp. | reverse complement strand
AATCTGAAGTGAGCGAATGCGCGGTTAGCCTCGGCCATACGGTGCATATCCTCCTTACGCTTGTAAGCACCACCCTGGTTGTTAAAGGCATCCATAATCTCAGCAGCCAGCTTGTCGGCCATGGTCTTACCACCACGCTTGCGGGCAAAGGCGATAAGGTTCTTCATAGAGATGCTCTCCTTGCGGTCGGGACGGATTTCGGTAGGAACCTGGAAAGTAGCACCACCGATACGGCGGCTCTTTACCTCTACCTGGGGAGTAATGTTATCGAGGGCCTGCTTCCAAATCTCCAGGGGAGACTTCTCCTCATTGGCCATCTTCTCCTTTACTACATCAAGCGACTTGTAGAAAATCTCATAAGATGTATTCTTCTTACCGTCATACATCAGATGATTTACGAACTTTGACACTTTCTGGTCATTGAACACTGGATCCGGCAGGATCACACGCTTCTTTGGTTTTGCTTTTCTCATTTTTAGTTTCTTTAATTCTGCGGAGGCTGTTACTTTGTTCTTCAACGCCAGCTCTCTGGCATTTACTCAACCTTTGTCATTCTCCAGCAAAACAATAATAATATTCTTTTGTTTTTTTACATGCCGCAAGCTCTCAGGCGCCACCGCCTGCGAACTTTTGGCATATACATCCCACGGGCCGATTACTTCTTGGCCTTAGGACGCTTGGCACCGTACTTAGAACGACGCTGTGTACGATTGGCAACGCCAGCGGTATCCAATGTACCACGAACGATGTGATAGCGTACACCAGGGAGGTCCTTCACACGACCGCCACGAACCAGCACGATTGAGTGCTCCTGCAGGTTGTGACCCTCTCCTGGAATGTAAGAGTTCACTTCCTTCTGGTTTGTCAGACGCACACGGGCAACCTTACGCATTGCCGAATTAGGCTTCTTAGGTGTTGTAGTGTAGACGCGGACGCAAACGCCACGACGCTGAGGACAATTGTCCAGCGCGGGAGACTTGCTCTTGTCTGCCAACACGTTTCTGCCTTTTCTTACCAACTGTTGAATTGTAGGCATAGTTTTACTTTTTTAATTTATATATTTTATTTTTGTTATTATCAATCGTTTTGAAGCGGATATTCCATGCCGTTTCGGGCTGCAAAGTTACTAACTTTCCTCGAAACCACCTAATTATACATATTATAAAGCATCAGCAGATATGAAAATTTAACACTTGATAGCGTTTTTTATTTATTTTTCGCGTCCGAAGACCGCTGTTTCGAGCGCCGGAGTAATCAATCGAGTCGCCAAGATTACCACTTTTGAGGCTAAAACGACCTCCAGAAACACCGCCATAGCACCCCGAAGCAGGCCGATGGACACCACCACCCCAGAGCGCCATCCCAATGATGGAAAAGAGAATATATACAAATGGACGGAAGCCCATAAGAACCATAGGCACCCACCCAAACACCCAACTAACAAGTAGCAGTTTGCACCGACACCCACTCTGCCAATAGCCTGCAGGCCATCCTCCTTCGGCCTGCCACTCAAGAGAATATCTGTTACGCCTCGCCCTTATTCGGGCCAAACGGGCCAATCACCCGCGATGCTGAAGAATCGAGACCTATCGGCCCATGCTCACGCTCGTAAGTACGGATATTCTCTTCCAATGCCGCCAATAGGCGCTTGGCATTATCGGGCGACAGGATTACGCGGCTCACCACCTCAGGCTTAGGCAGCCCGGGGAGCGTCTGGGCAAAGTCTACGACAAACTCGCTTTGCGAGTGATTGATTAATACGATGTTGGCATATATGCCCGAAGCCACCTCTGGCTTCAGATTTACCTGTAGCGACGCTGCCTGTTCCTTATGATTGTTGTCCATATCAGTTATGTATAATTAAGATGCCTATTAGGAGTGCTACTGCAAATTTAGGACTTTTCCGGAGTTCTACAAAATCAAACTCAGATTTATTTTGTCTCTTTCATACGGCTTCGCGCGCACGCGTATATATAATAAGGTGTAAAGGAGATGCCACAGGCCGTACCAAGAAAGAAGCGCGACCATTCCCGAGCATACTGTGAATAGGGTTTGGAACATTCCAACGGTTTACATCGTAGCCTTAGCGGGACAGCAAAGACCATCCCCCCAATCAGCATAGCGCCCTCTGGAAAACCTTGGCACTCCCCTCGCCTATTACAGTCTGCGAAGCTATCCAAGCAGCTAAGCAACCACTCCGATAAAAGAAGTTGCAACCTCATATAAGATTTTAGCAAATTCGGCGTTTAAATAAAAAAACAACCCATAAAATAACGATTTACCACATGAAGCATTTATTAAGACTTTCTATGTTGCTGCTGATTGCTACCCTTGTTGCTTGCACAAGTGACAATAATGACGATGATAAAAAGCAGGAGCACCCAAACCCACAGCCAACAAGAACCATTGCAAATTTCACAGGAGAGGTGGAGGTCGCTGTAGATGCGCCACAGGCTTGCGAAAAGATAAAGCAAGACTTAACGGAGAATCCTCCCTTTGGAGGGAGCAAAGTTTATCAACTTATCATGAATAAATATTCTACGAATGATCTATATGCGGTAAACCCCAAGGACGACAAGTCTGGTGATAAATACATATTGAATTATGCCGGCAAGGCAGAGTGGAAGGATAATTATAAATTGCTCCCGGCTGTATCTACAAATCTTACTTGGTACAAATGGAATATTGTACCTGCGACCGCTAAGGATGGCAAGCCTGTTGCAACATACGATGTATTTGTGAAGCGAAATAATCCTGCGTCTCTGGCTGGCAGCAAATGGTATTTCTGCGAAGACCTCACGGATAAATATCGCCAAAAGTTTCCCAATGAAGACATTCGCGCCGTGGTTCGCCGCCTGGTTCTTACGTATATCAACGGAGGCGACATCGTCAATGAGTAGCAACAGATGTCTTACAAGCAGAATAAAGAATTAGGAGACGCGCGCTCATGAAGCTGATGTATAGACTCTGCTGTAAAATAACATTGGGGCTGGCACTAATCCTCTCCATACAAGCAGCTTCTTCGGCTTGCCGTTTTTCCTATGCCAATCAGCCAAAGAGAGCTGCGACCATAAGCCAGAAGAAAGCCCTCAAAAGGAAGAAGATCTCCCATAAGGGCTCGGCCCGAAGATATTCTCAAAAGGAGCTAAGACATATCAAGCGCGCCCTCGAAAAGAAATTTCTGACAGAAGATAAGACACCCGCCTTACGAAACGTTGTCGGATTTGGGATAGGAACCAACTCTGTTGATGTCATGCTCCGCTGGAACACCAAGAAAAAGCAGCAGGAGTTTCGCAGGCAGATATACAGCTCGCCAGCCATCAAGTTCGGGAGCAAGTTGGACCCTGTTATGGACAACACGACAGGGCCAAGTTCTTATCAAGGCATCTCTATCCAAGCAGAGAAGTCCGCCTATCCGCCGAATAGCACAGAAATCAAATTCATAATAACCAACCGCAGTGGCAGAGAAGCCATGTATGGCGAAAAATACCGTATCACGGCCCAAGCCAAGGATGGCAACTGGTTCTTGATACCAACCGACTGCGTATTCAAGGATGTCGGCCATATACTGAGTGACGGGCAAAGCGGCACTCTTACCGCCCACCTCTTCCCAGACATTCACCCCAACCAGCCTGGCACTTATCGCTTCTTCCACGAAGTGGATATTGACGGAAAGAATGTATTGCTCATGGCGACCTTTGAACTGAAATAAAGATATGAAAAGAAAGATATTCCTTACAATAGCCTTGTGCCTATCGGCTATGACATCGATAATGGCACAGGGCATCACTGGCAAAGTGGTCGATGCCAAGGGCGAGCCCCTGACTTTTGCCAATGTCGTACTTCTGAACCGGCAAGACTCCGCTTTCGTCAAGGGGGCTGTGAGTGGAGAGGATGGATGTTTCACTATCAACGCTTCGTGTAACGACGGCTTCATCAAGGTAACATCTGTAGGCTATAAGACTGTCTTAAAAGATTGCACAGGCGAGAGTATAGGCATCATCACGATGGAAGAAGACAGCAAGCTGCTCGGCGAAGTGGTGGTCAAGAGCCACTTGCCGAAAATCATTCTGAGCGGCGAGGGCATGTCGACCATCGTGGCAGGCAGCATACTGGAAAAGACAAGCAGCATGGAGCAACTGCTCTCTCGCATCCCCAACGTATCGGCTAAGGGATGGCCAGATTGAAGTATTTGGCCGAGGAGCCCCTGTCATCTACATCAATGGTAGAAAGATGCAAGACAACATGGATTTGCAGCGCCTACAACCCAACGAAATCAAGAAGATAGAAGTTATCAACAACCCCGGAGCACGCTATGAGGCCAACGTAAAGAGCGTTATCCGCATTACTACCAAGAAGCCACAGGGCGAGGGTTTCAGCTTAGACGACAAAACCACTTTCAACCTCAACGAAGATAAGCGCCTGAGCTCTTACGAGTCTTTCCAAGCCAACTATCGCAAAGGTGGCTTGGACATCAACGGCTTCCTTTACGGTGCCTACACCCATACACCCGACAACAAGCAGGTTCGCCAGATGTCTTACCTGGCCGACACTTGGCAGCAGACGATGAATGTCCATCAAGAATACACCAATGTGAACCCCTACGCCCGCGTGGGCTTCAGCTATAGGCCCAACGAGGGCAACGACTTAGGAGCCAGCATCAGCTACAATCGCTATGCAAGAAACGAGGGCGCTGGGGCGGAGGCTTTCCATACCATGCAGAACACCGTACTGAAGCAATCATCAACCGCTGACTTCCTAAGTCCTGGACAGTCAACTGTCTACTCTTCCAATGCCTATTATATGGGCAAGATTGGGTCGGTGAAGGTCGATTTCAATACTGACTATTATTGGTATGGCAAGAAAACGTGGATGAGCCTATCTGAAACGGAACTCAACGAGCGCAGCCAAGCAGAGGCTGAGACTTCGGAAGTCAACTCCTATCGAGACAACCGCAACTCCATGGTTGCGTCCAAGCTCGTTCTAAGCGTCCCATTGCTGAAAGGTTCGCTGTCATTTGGAGGAGAATATAGCGCAGTGAACCGTCGGACACTTTATCATGTAGAGCCTGAGCTGGCAGACAACGAGAACGAGAAAGTCAAGGAGGCTATGACATCGGCTTTCATCGACTACAACCGCACATTCGGCCCTTTGACATTACAAGCCGGGCTGCGCTACGAGTACAACGATTTCGACTATTACGACCATGACCTGTATATAGCCGAGCAGAGCAAGACATACGGCAACTGGTTTCCCTCGTTGGCGCTCTCGCTTCCCGTCGGCAAGACACAGATGCAGCTGACCTATGCCTCCGACATCTATCGCCCCAGCTATAACGAGCTCAGAAGCGGCGTGCAATACGACAACCAGTACACTTACGAGTCTGGCAACCCATTTCTTGTACCCTCGATTATGCGCAACCTTACCTACAGTCTCTCCTGGAGTTGGCTCCATCTGCAGTTCATCTACTCGCATATCGCCAACGAAATCTGCTCCATGACACAGACCTACCAACAAGACCCCCTGAAGTCGCTCGTCCGGCCCGAGAACATCAACAGCTACAACTCTTCCCAAGCCGGACTAACGCTGAATCCAGCCTTCGGGCTATGGCATCCGACCTTGGAAGCGATGCTCTATAAGCAATGGCTCTCTATGGAGACACACGTCGGTAACAAGCTCGGCAATCCCGTAGCTGTATTTCAGCTCTCCAACACGTTCGACCTCAAGTGGCTGACGGCTTCTGTCATAACTACCGCGCAGACCGAGGGCAACATGGGTAACAAACATATCTGCCAGGGCTACTTCAATACCGATTTGTCGTTCTACAAGTCGTTGCTCAACAACCGCCTGACGCTGACACTCGATGCATCCGACCTTTTCGGAACTGGCAACCAGCACCGCACCTTTTATTCTGGCGCACAGCGCACAACTTTTTACGACACCTATTCGACCAGCAGTGTCACGCTAAGCATCCGTTACCGCCTCAATGCCACCAACAGCAAGTACAAGGGAACAGGTGCAGGCCAAGGGCAGAAGAACAGAATGTAAAAGATACGCCTAAAGCAGCCCCGTCAAATCTATCTTATAGCTGGACGGGAGCTGCTGCTCTTTCTGGATGAACATAGTCATATAAAAAAGGTTCTTCCGACCTGCCTGGTTCCTGCAAACAGCGCTGCTTTTTTGATTACGTTCAAGAAAAACATTCTAAATAACTGTCTATCTTACGTTTAATCATATCTTTATCCGTTTTTTCAGTACAAGAAAAGCGCGTCTTGTCCGTTTTTCCAAGGCAAAAATACTATATTTTGTCCGTTTTTCCAAGGCAAATATGGTCTTTTTTGTCCGTTTTTCCAAGATTTAACGTTCAACTACTGCTTTACGATAGCTACGATTTCTTTTCGGAATGACGGCTCCCAGCTCGCTAATGATGGCTATAGGAAACACAAAGGCCGGTCTCCATGAATGGGGTGATAAATTCCATTGTCTCGGAGGATTTCTCTACCCTACTACTTTTTCCCTTTTTACACTTTTACCATTTTACTTTTACACTCGTGGCGGTTCCGGTGGTTTCCGTGTCCTTTACTTTTGCACTTTTATAGGTTGGCACGCTATTTGTTGTGATAATAATATATAAAACTGCCGCCAGGTTGCAAAAAATCGGTAACGGCAGTGGGTACAAATGGATTATTATGCCTATATTTGCACCTGTAAGCCCTGGCACTACGGCTCCGGCCAGCGCCACCATGGGCAGCGAAGTACTATACATTATTAATATATAACAAATAGACGATTATGAACATTAACGATTTGGACAATCTGATCAGAGAGAAGGAGGGCGTGGCCCTGTCAGCCGCTTTTCCAGCCCTCATGCGCAAAGTATATGTATGGATGACCATGGCCCTGGCCATCAGTGGTGTCATGGCCTATGCCGTAGCGGCATCGCCGGGCCTGTTGCAACTTATTTACGGCAGCCAGCTATCCATCTGGGTGCTCATCATAGCCGAGCTGGTGCTGGTGTGGAAGATTTCGGGTAGCGTGTTTAAGGAGAACCGCTCGCTGACGGCCACCACCCTGATGTTTATCATCTTCGCGGCGCTCAACGGTGTTACCCTGTCCAGCATCTTCGTACTCTTTTCCTACACAGCCATCATCAAGACCTTTGCCATCACGGCAGGCACCTTCGGACTGATGGCACTCTACGGCTACACCACCCGCCGCGACCTTACCCGTATGGGCGGACTGCTCTTCATGGCCCTGCTGGGTCTAATACTGGCCGGTGTGGTCAACATCTTCCTGCATAGTTCCATGTTAGACACGGTGGTAAGTATCATCGGTGTGCTGGTATTCGTGGGACTTACCGCATGGGACAGCCAGCAGATTAAGATGATGCTGGCCCAGGCTCCCGACGGCGGCGAGACCAGTCAGAAGATGGCTGTAACGGGCGCGCTCAGCCTGTATCTCGACTTTGTAAACCTCTTCCTGTATCTGCTGCGCTTTTTCGGCAACAGCCGCGACTAAGCAGCCCTACATAGCAAGCATAACGACCATTAGAGGGCCAAGGCTATTAAACCTTGGCCCTCTTTGCGCGTCATACATGAGTCTAAAGTATCAAATATAAGCTCTAAAATGAAAAAGACAACAATGATTGTGGCAGCCATCATGGGCTGCGTAGCCCTCAGCAGTTGCGGGGGCCTGGGTAACCAAAACACCACCAGCCAGGGTAACAGCAGTACCGGCGTGCTGGGCAGCGTACTGGGCGCAGTAGCTAACGGACAGACCATAGGCAATGTGCTGGGCAGCGTGCTGGGCACCGACAAGCCTAAGGAGAGCGACCTGCTGGGCACTTGGAAATATCGCCAGCCCGGTGTCGCCTTCAGCAGCGAGAACACCTTGGCCAAGGCCGGCGGCGAGGCCATCGCTACCGAAATCAAGGAGAAACTGAACAGCACCTATTCCAAGGTGGGTTTCTCGGCCTCGAACACGTACCTGACCTTCAACAGTGACAAGACCTTTACCGGCAAACTGGACGGCAAGTCCATCAGCGGTACCTGGACCTACGAGAGCAGCGACCAGAAACTCACCCTGAAGACGCTGCTTTTCTCCATCAACTGCTATGCCAAGAAGACCACCGGCGGAATGAGTTTCCTGATGGAGTCCAAGAAGTTGCTTACCCTGCTGCAGACCGCCGCCAAGCTCTCGGGCAACAACACACTCCAGACCATCGGCAATATCAGCCAGAACTACGACGGCGTGCGCATGGGCTTCGACATGAAAAAATAAGCCCCCTCGCCAGCCCACATACCAACCACACCGCTACCCCTGTAGCAGGTGTGGTTTTTTATTTATATACAGTCTATATGCAGTTTTCTGCATAAATATACATTTCCGGGGCGATTTTCTGCATATTCTTTGGTTACAACAGCCTTTTTATGTATATTTGCAGCCCAAAACTGCATAATTATACAATTTATGAAGGAAAAGAAAGACCGTATCGAAACCATCAAGATGCTCATATCGAGCAAGGAGATGTGCTGCCAGGACGAAGTGCTGGACGAGCTGGTCAAAGAGGGTTTCAACGTGACGCAGGCCACGCTCAGCCGAGACATGAAACTGCTCAAGATAGCCAAGGCCTCGAGCATGAACGGCAAGTATGTGTACGTACTGCCCAACGAGACGATGTACAAGCGCGTCACCCAGCCCAAGACTGCCAAGCAGATGCTTCAGGCGCCAGGCTTTGTGTCGATTAACTACTCTCAGAACATCGGGGTCATCAAGACCCGCCCGGGCTATGCCAGTGCCATAGCCTATAACATAGACAACAGCCCCATCGAAGAGATACTGGGCACCATAGCCGGCGACGACACCATCATCACGATACTGCGCGAGGGAACCGACCACACCGCACTGGAGCAGCAGTTATTCAAGATAATTCCCAACCTGAAATAAAACAAACGAAGAAGAAACAATGGAAGAGATCAAGGTCATGGTGGCCGACGCCTCACATGAGAAATACGTAGACACCATACTCAAAACTATCGCCGATGCCGCCAAGGTAAGAGGCACCGGTATTGCCAAACGCACACACGAGTACCTGGCCACGAAGATGAAAGAGGCCAAGGCCGTAATAGCCCTCTCGGGCGACAGGTTTGCCGGGTTCAGCTACATAGAGACCTGGGGCAACAAGACCTACGTTACCACGTCGGGCCTCATCGTACACCCTGCCTTCCGCCACCTGGGCCTGGCCAAGCGCATCAAGGACCTCACATTCACCCTGGCCCGCACCCGCTGGCCTCATGCCAAGATTTTCAGCCTGACAAGCGGCGCCGCCGTAATGACCATGAACACCCAGCTGGGCTATCAGCCCGTTACCTTTGCCGACCTCACCGACGACGAGGCTTTCTGGCGCGGCTGCGAGGGCTGCATCAATGTCGACGTGCTCAAGCGTACCGGCCGCAAGTACTGCATCTGTACCGCCATGCTCTACGACCCCGAGGAGCATCTCCCGGCCAAGCTACCCGCCGATGTACTGGAGCGCATACGCCAGATAGACCATAGTAAGTAACGCGCGTACATTATATAATATAACAGTGACAACAACCCTAAAAAATATAAGCAATATGAGCAAGAAGAAAGTGGTAGTGGCATTCTCGGGTGGCCTCGACACCTCGTACACCGTGATGAAACTCACCGAGGAGGGCTACGATGTATATGCCGCCTGTGCCAACACGGGCGGGTTCAGTGCCGAGCAGCTTAAAACCAATGAGGAAAACGCCTACAAGTTGGGCGCTGTCAAATACGTGACACTCGACGTAACCCAGGAGTACTACGACAAGAGCCTGAAGTACATGATTTACGGCAACGTGATGCGCAACAACTGCTACCCCATCAGCGTCTCGTCCGAGCGCATATTCCAGGCCATCGCCATAGCCCGCTATGCCAAGGAGATAGGGGCCGATGCCATAGCCCATGGTTCTACGGGTGCCGGCAACGACCAGATACGCTTCGACATGACTTTCCTGGTCATGGCACCGGGGGTGGAGATTATCACCCTGACCCGCGACAAGGCCCTGTCGCGCAAGGAGGAGGTCGACTATCTTAACAGCCACGGGTACTACGCCGACTTCACCAAGCTCAAGTACTCTTACAACGTGGGCATCTGGGGCACCAGTATCTGCGGCGGCGAACTGCTCGACTCGGCCCAGGGCCTGCCCGAGGAGGCTTACCTCAAGCACGTTACACGCGAGGACGAGAGCCTGCTCAAAATAACCTTTGAAAAGGGTGAGATCGTGGCCGTAAACGGCGAGAAATTTGACGACAAGATAGCCGCCATACAGAAGATAGAGGAGATAGGAGCCTCGTACGCCATCGGGCGCGACTTCAACGTGGGCGACACCATCATCGGCATCAAGGGACGTGTGGGCTTCGAGGCCGCAGCGCCCAAGCTCATCATAGAGGCCCACCGTCTGCTGGAGAAGTACACCCTGAGCAAGTGGCAGCAGTACTGGAAGGACCAGGTGGCCAACTGGTACGGCATGTTCCTGCACGAGAGCCAGTACCTGGAGCCCGTCATGCCCGACATAGAGGCCATGCTGACCTCGTCGCAGCGCCATGTCAACGGCACGGCCATTCTCAAGCTGCGCCCCTTAGGCTTTGAGACCGTGGGCGTAGACTCGCCCGACGACCTGCTCAAGAGCAAGCTCGGCGAATATGGCGAGATGCAGCACGGATGGACGGCCCAGGATGCCAAGGGCTTCATCAAGGTCACCTCGACACCGCTGCGCGTGTACTACGGCATACACCCCGACGAGAAACGATAACTGACACTGGCATGGCAGGGCCGCGCCCATACGGGGCCGTACCTGCCATGCTGCCTAACATAGACTGACGAGGAAACCCATGAGAAGACTATACCTGTCTGACCGCGACCGCAAGATAGGCGGCGTATGTGGCGGTCTGGCCGAGTACTTCGGCATCGACCCCATCATCCCCCGTATCGCATGGGCCGTGGCCTTCTTCTGTTACGGAGTGGGCCTGGCGCTCTACATAGCGTGCTGGCTGGTGCTTCCTCGCGAGAAAAACATATACCAATGATCAAGATAGGAATATTGGGAGGGGCCGGCTATACAGCCGGCGAACTCATCCGCCTGCTGCTCAACCATCCCGAGGCCGAGATAGTATTCGTGAACAGTTCCAGCAATGCCGGCAACCTGCTCACCGATGTACACGAGGGCCTGTACGGCGACACCACGATGCGGTTTACCGACGCCATGCCCTTCGAGCAGGTCGACGTGGTGTTCTTCTGCTTCGGCCATGGCAAGAGCGAAGCCTTCCTGCAGGAGCACCATGTCCCGGCTGGCGTCAAGATAATAGACCTGGCACAGGACTTCCGCATCGCGGCACCCGGAAACGACTTTGTGTACGGACTGCCCGAGATTAACCGCGAGCAGATAACCCGGGCTCAGCACGTGGCCAACCCGGGGTGCTTTGCCACCTGCATCCAGTTAGGACTGCTGCCTGCCGCACGGTTAGGACTGCTTACCAGCGATGTGAGTGTCAACGCCATTACGGGGTCTACCGGCGCGGGCCAGAAACCTGGGGCCACCACCCACTTCTCGTGGCGCAATAACAACCTGAGTATCTACAAGGCGTTCCGCCATCAGCACATCGCCGAGATACGCCAGAGCCTCTGCCAGGTACAGGGCCATCTGGAAGCCTCTATCGACTTCATACCCTACCGTGGCGACTTCGCCCGTGGCATCTTTGCTACCGAGGTGGTGCGTACCGATGTCGACATAGCGACCATCGAGGCGGCCTACCGCGACTTCTATCGCGACGCGGCCTTTACCCACTATGTCGACAAGCCGCTCGACCTGAAGCAGGTGGTCAACACCAACAAGGCGCTCGTACACTGTGACAAGATAGACGACAAACTGCTCATCACCAGCTGTGTAGACAATCTGCTCAAGGGTGCTGTGGGCCAGGCCGTGCAGAACATGAACCTCATGTTCGGCATCGACGAGCGTGCCGGGCTCCGCCTCAAGCCCTCTGCTTTCTAAGAGGGTCGCACATATAGAGTATTTATAATCAAGAGAAACTACAGTATGAAACTATTTGATGTATATAACCTCTCCGACGTCAATATCGTCAAGGGCCGGGGCTGCCGGGTATGGGACGACAAGGGCCAGGAGTACCTGGACCTGTACGGTGGCCATGCGGTGATAAGCATAGGCCACTGCCATCCCCACTATGTCGACATGATGACGCGCCAGCTCAACCAGTTAGGATTTTACAGCAACTCGGTCATCAACCGCCTGCAGGAGCAGCTGGCCCAGAGGCTCGGCCCCATCTGTGGCTACGACGACTACAGTCTGTTCCTGGTCAACTCGGGAGCCGAGGCTAACGAGAACTGCCTGAAGTTGGCCTCGTTCCACACCGGGCGCAAGCGTGTGCTGGCGGCCGGCAAGGCTTTCCACGGCCGCACGTCGCTCGCCGTCGAAGTAACCGACATAGCTAAGTACAGCGCGCCTATCAATGCCAACGGGCACACCACCTTCCTGCCCCTCAACGACCTTGAGGCATGGGAGCAAGAGCTGGCCAAGGGCGACGTGAGCGCCTGTATCTTAGAGTGCATACAGGGCGTGGGCGGACTGAATATGGCTACAGCCGAGTTTGCCCAGGGCCTGCAGGCCGCGTGCCACAAGTACGGCACCGTGCTTATCTGCGATGAGATACAGTGCGGCTATGGACGCAGCGGAAAGTTCTTTGCACATCAGTGGCTCGGCATACGGCCCGACCTGATAAGCGTGGCCAAGGGCATCGGCAACGGCTTCCCCATGTCGGGTGTCATCATATCGCCCGCGTTCACTCCTGTCAAGGGACAGCTGGGCACCACCTTCGGCGGCAACCACCTGGCCTGTACCGCAGCACTGGCCGTGCTCGATGTGTTCGAGCAGGAACATCTGGTAGACAATGCCCATGTGGTGGGCGAGTATCTGCTGGACCAGCTTCGCCAGCTGCAGCACACCTCGAAACACATCACCGAGGTGCGTGGCCGCGGACTGATGGCCGGCGCTGTGCTCGACATTCCCCATAGCGAGGTACGCTCGCGCCTGGTACATCAGGAGCACTGCTTTACGGGCTGCGCCGGTACCAACATCCTGCGCATCCTGCCCCCTCTCTGTCTCACCAAGGCCGAGGTCGACGACTTCATCGCCCGACTGAAGCGTGTACTCGACTCACTATGAAGATAGCCATTATAGGAGCCGGGGCCATGGGTGGGTCTCTGGCCGAGGGACTGCTCAGCGGCACCCTCTTTGCCCCAGCCGACATCTGCGTGGCCAATCCGCACACGGACAAGTTGGCCCCGCTGGCCGCGCGGGGTGCGCGCACCACCACCGACAACCGCGAGGCCGTGGCCGGTGCCGACTATGTAGTCATCGTAGTAAAGCCGTGGCTGGTAGAGGGTGTAATAGCCGAACTGAAACCTGTGCTGGACTACGCTCGGCAGACGGTCATCAACATGGCGGCAGCCATACCGTCGGCCCAGCTGTTAGCATGGCTCGAGCGCGACGGGGCCACTCCCGTGCTCTTCCAGGCCATACCCAACATAGCCATCGCGCAGCGCGCGTCCATGACTTTCGTGGCCACGCCCAATGCCGACCAGGCCCATACCGACCGGGTGATGAGCATCTTTGCCGACCTGGGCAGGGCCATGCTGGTAGACGAGCATCTGCTGAGTGCCGGCACATCGATGGCCGGCTGCGGCATAGCCTACGCCATGCGCTATGTACGCGCGGCGTCAGAGGGAGGAGTAGAACTGGGATTTAAGGCCGACGAGGCCAAGGACATAGCCCTGCAGACCATGGCCGGTGCCGTGGCGCTGCTCCAGGCGACGGGCCGCCATCCCGAGGCCGAGATAGACCGCGTAACCACGCCCGGCGGCCTCACCATCCGGGGCCTCAACGCCATGGAAGAGGCCGGTTTCTCTAACGCTGTTATCCAGGGCCTCACCTGCGGCAAGCATAAGTAACCCAGAAGCAGCCACACACACAGACTGCGTCGACACATGAAGAGTGGCCACAGCCACGACACCTGCGGTGCGAGAACCGGCTGGTGTCGTGGTTGTGGCCGCTATGGGGAATATCATAGACTCCATCATAGTTACAGCTACGGCAGAAACCGCGAAAAACCTTTACACGCGATTGTATATTTATACAAAACACGAGGCGTTAATGTATAAATATACAGTCGTAACGCCCGTTTTTCGAGGCGTAACTTCCAGATTTTTTCAGCCAACCAGGACGGTTTTAGGGGCTTTCGAA
>CAKPRX010000057.1 GCA_934183135.1 uncultured Prevotella sp. | reverse complement strand
GGCCTGGCGCTGCTGCTCCGTAAAGCAGTACTCGCTCTCCTTCTTGTACGGACACTTGTACAGGGGAGGGGTGGCTATGTACAGGTGGCCGTCCTCGATAACCTTGGGCATGAACCGGTAGAACAGGGTCATAATGAGGGTGTCGATGTGAGAACCATCGACATCGGCATCGGTCATGATAATAATCTTGTCATAACGCAGCTTGTCGATATTGGCCTCCCGGTCGTCCTCGCCCTCTACTCCGAAGCGCACGCCGATGCTCTGGATGATATTCATCACCGACTCGGCCTCGAACACGCGGTGCCACTGCACCTTCTCCACATTCAGTATCTTACCGCGCAGCGGGAGGATGGCCTGACGGTAGCGGTCGCGGCCCTGTTTGGCCGAACCGCCGGCCGAGTCGCCCTCGACGAGGAATATCTCGCACTCCTTGGGGTCCTTGTTGGAGCAGTCGGCCAACTTGCCGGGCAGACCGCCGCCGCTCATCACGCTCTTGCGCTGCACACTCTCGCGGGCCTTACGGGCAGCGATACGGGCCGTGGCGGCCAGCACCACCTTCTCGCATATCTTCTTGGCCTCTACGGGATGTTCCTCGAGATAATCTGAGAGCGCCTCGCCCACGGCCTGCTGCACAGCACCGGCCACCTCGCTGTTGCCCAGCTTGGTCTTGGTCTGGCCCTCAAACTGCGGCTCGGCCACCTTGATAGATATAACGGCGGTGAGGCCCTCGCGGAAGTCCTCGCCGGCAATCTCTATCTTGGCTTTCTCTATCTGCTTGGATATAACCGGGTCATTATCGGCGTAAGCCTTGAGAACACGGGTCAGGGCTGTACGGAAACCGGTGAGGTGGGTACCGCCCTCGATGGTGTTGATGTTATTAACGTATGAGTGGATATTCTCAGAGTAGTCGGTGTTATACATAATGGCCACCTCGATAGGTATGCCCTGCTTCTCAGTCTTCAGATAGATGACGTCGTCGAAGAGATGGGTGCGGTGACGGTCTACGTAACGCACAAACTCCTTCAGGCCGTCCTTGGCGTGGAACACCTCCTGGCGGGTCTTGCCCTCGGCATCGGGGCGAAGGTCGGTAAGCGTAATGCGGATGCCTGCGTTGAGGAAGGCCAGCTCACGCATACGGCGGGCCACGATGTCCCACTGGAATGTGGTCGTGGTAAAGATGGTGGCATCTGGCCAGAACTGCTGCCGGGTGCCGCGCTTGTCGGTGGTGCCGACTACCTTGACGGGATAGAGGGGCTTGCCCTTCTCGTACTCCTGCTGATAAATCTTGCCGTCACGGAAAACCTGCGACTTCATGTGTGTAGAGAGCGCGTTGACACAGCTCACACCCACACCGTGCAGACCGCCGCTGACCTTATAAGAGCCTTTGTCGAACTTACCGCCGGCATGGAGCACCGTCATAACCACCTCCAGGGCCGACTTGTGCAGCTTCTTGTGCTCATCCACGGGAATACCGCGGCCATTGTCCTCCACTGTAACCGAGTCGTCCTCGTTGATGGTTACCTCTATATCCGTACAGTAGCCAGCCATAGCCTCGTCGATGGAGTTGTCGACTGTCTCGTTGATAAGATGGTGCAGACCTTTCTCACTGATGTCGCCTATGTACATCGCAGGGCGCTTGCGCACTGCCTCCAGGCCTTCGAGCACCTGGATGTTACTGGCCGAATAGTTATTCTCTATATTCTGATTTTCTTCCATTTGCTTGGATAAATTGATCGTGTGTCGCGGCAGCGCCCCCGGAAACCGTGGTTTCAACCCGAATATTTAGGAGGGGCTATCCGAGTACAAAGATAGCAAAAATCGTTGATATGGCGAAACTTACCACGCTAAATTTTAGGCTCGTAGCCCAACTTTTTCCAGTCGCCGCCGTCCCCTCTGCCGCCCCGTATGCCAAGGCTCGCAGCAAGGTAACAGCCCGGGATGCAAAAAGGATGAAAAATCGGCCCGAAAGTGCTCTCCGTCACCTCGCGGGCACCAGCCCAACCCGCCACAGCCACGGACACCGCCCTCTGAGGCATGGGCAAAAAAAATAAGGAAACCACGCTATATGCAGGTCTCCTTATTTAGGATATTCTAAATGATTTCTTATCCCAGTTTGCTGATGTGCAGAGCCAGGCTTGACTTCAGGTTGGCTGCCTTGTTCTTGTGGATAATGTTGGTCTTGGTCAACTTATCCAGCATCTTCTGCACGGCAGGATACAGCTTAACTGCCTCTTCCTTGTTTGTCATAGCGCGCAACTTGCGAACGGCATTGCGCATCGTCTTAGCATAATACTTGTTATGCAGAGTCTTCGTCTTAGTCTGACGTATTCTCTTCAGTGATGATTTGTGGTTTGCCATCTTATTATTAATTCTTTATTCTTTATGGGTAGTCCCTAGCAGAATCGAACTGCTCTTTAGAGAATGAAAATCTCTCGTCCTAACCGATAGACGAAGGGACCATATATCGCTTAGCGGATGCAAAGGTAGATGTTTTTGCCGAACTGGCCAAACTTTCGACCGAAAATTTTTCATAAGCCACTGTTTTTTATTATTTTTGTGGCAATGGAGACACATACCAAGGCGGTAATATTACACAGTGTAAAATACGCCGACAACAAAATGGTGGTAGACATGTTTACCGAGTCGCACGGCAGGGTGTCATTCGCCGTAACGGTGGCAAAAAGCAGCCGCGGCAGGATGAAGAAGCAACTCTTTCAGCCACTGTCGATACTCGAGGTGGTGTTCGACTTTCGTCCCAGCAAGGCGCTGCAACGCCTGACGGATGTAAGGATGGCCCAGCCTCTGCCACTGATGATGGCCGACCCCTACAAGCTGTCGGTGGCGCTCTTCGTGGCCGAGTTTCTGACCTACGCCACCATGAGCGAGCAGCAGAACGACACCTTATTTAAATATATAGTGTACAGTGTGGAGTGGCTGGACAACGCACAGGGCAGCATAGCCAACTTCCATGTGGTATTCATGCTCAGGCTGGCCCGGTTCCTGGGTTTCAGCCCCAACATGGACACTTGGGGCCGCGGGGCGTACTTCGACCTGCGCGAGGGCGTGTTCTCCTCTACCCGCCCCATGCACCCCGACGTGGTGGAGCCGGCCGAGGCCGAAGTCATCGGCACCCTGATGCGTCTCAACTATGCCAACATGGGCCACATGAGCCTGTCGCGCGCCCAGCGCAATCGGTGTCTGGACTTGATACTGAGCTATTACAGGCTGCACGTAGCCTCATTCCCAGACCTGAAGTCGCTCGACATACTGCGCGAGCTGTTCGTATAAACGCGAAAACGGGAAGCAGACATGCCCTGCTTCCCGTTTTCGCGTTTATGACGGCCAGCCCTAAAAGTCTCAATGGCTCAGGCCAACAGTCGCTTTACCACCTGCGAGATGGCACTGCCGTCGGCCCGACCAGCCATCTGCTTGGTAGCCAGGCCCATAACCCGGCCCATGTCCTTCATAGACGTGGCACCTGTCTGGGCTATAATGGCCTTGACGGCAACCTCTATCTCCTCCTCGGTCAGTGCTTTGGGCAGATAGCCGTCTATCACCTGCACCTGCGCCAGTTCCTCGTCGGCCAAGTCCTGCCTGCCTGCAGCCGTATAGGTACCGGCCGTCTCGCGGCCCTGCTTGGCCAGCTTCTGTAAGAGTTTAAGGGCGGCAGCATCTTCCAGCGTGTCGTTGGCCCCGGGAGCCGTCTTGGCCTCCAGGAACACCTTCTTAATATTGCGAAGCGTCATCAGGCGAACCTTGTCACGCGCCTTCATGGCTTCCTTAATGTCCTCGCTTATCTTGTCAAATAGTGTCATTGTATCTATGTTTTTTATAAGTTTATCTGTTCTACACAAAGGAGATAACACCCTGAACCTCGCCAGCACCATTACCGGGCTTGTCGTCCTTGCCATCGGCCACAGTACCCGAGCCCTGACGGCGTATCTCGTCAATCAGTTGTTTAGAACGGCGATACGTAGGAGTGTTCTCGACGGCCAGGATAACATCCTCATTGTCCAAGTCCTCGGGATTGAAGAGGAAGATATGCGGCCGGCGCTTGTATTCCTTGGTAGTAGTGTCATTGCCATAATAGTGGATTAAGCGCTCCCTGCGCTTCTCGCGGTCTTCGTCGTCACGGGCACGGCGGTCTATTTCCTCCTGAGAACTCTTGCGCCCCAGGTGACCATCCATACCGTCGACATCCTTGATGCCGAAGCCCGTAGCAAGAATGGTAACCTTGACCTTGTCGCCCAAAGAGGCGTCAATGGACAGTCCGAACTTGGTATCGTAGTCTTGATTGAACTTAGCCATGAAGTCGTTGACGTCATTCATCTCCTCCATCATCAGGCCGTTGGCTCCGCTCTTGTCCGCGCAGAAGTTTATGCTCAGCAGTATCTTCTTGGAGTCGTAAATGGCATTGTCGTTGAGCAGCGGCGAGTGCAGTGCGTTGTCGATGGCCTTCTTTACACGGCCCTCGCCCTCGCCGTAACCTGTACTCATAATGGCCACGCCGCCATCCTTGAGCACGGTGCGCACATCGTTGAAGTCCAGGTTCACAATGCCCCTGTCTGTTATTATCTCGGCAATACTCTTAGCCGCCACGCTCAGCGTATCATCAGCCTTGCCAAAGGCGTCGAGCACCGTAAGGTCGGGGTATATCTCCCTGAGCCGCTCGTTGTTGATAACCAGCAGCGCGTCAACGTACTTGGATATCTCCTCTACGCCATCAAGGGCCTGGTTAATCTTGCGGTCGCCCTCGAAGCGGAAAGGGATGGTGACGATGCCTACGGTAAGTATGCCCATCTCCTTGCTCACCCGGGCGATGACCGGGGCAGCACCCGTACCGGTTCCGCCGCCCATTCCGGCAGTGATAAATGCCATCTTGGTGCCGTCATTGAGCATATTCTTGATATCGTCGAGTGTTTCCTCGGCAGCCTGACGGGCTTTCTCAGGCTTGCTGCCTGCCCCCAGTCCCTCCTTGCCCAACTGGATGTGTACAGGGACAGGAGAATCGTTCAGGGCCTGGGCATCGGTGTTACAGAGAACGAAGCTTACGTCGTGAATCCCCTCTCGGTACATGTGGTTGACCGCGTTTCCGCCGCCACCGCCTACACCTATGACCTTGATGATGCTGGTTTTCTCCGGCTCGTCAAAGATGGGCAGCGTGCTGCCTATTCCTTCCTTATCTTCCATGATTATGATGCTTGTTTTAATTGTCTCTTGTTAACTACTCTTCTTCTTTGACAATCTGGTTGAAAAAGCTGCGGGCGCCATTGGCCAGTTTGTGGAACATGCCACCCTCCTTGCGTTTCTCGGCCTCCTGGCGCTTGCGCTCGGCCTCAGCCTCCTCTTCTTCCTTCTTTTTGGCGGCCTCCTTCCTCTTGGCGGCCTCTTCCTCAGCGAGCTGCCGCTCAGGCTCGGTCTGCACGATGCCGCGCCCGGTGGTCTCATTGACCGGACGGGCCACCTTGTGTATATCGGCCGTGGTAAGCCCAGGCTTGGCAGGAGCGGCTCCGAAGAGGTCGTTGTTGATTTCCTCGCCCGCGCAGTTCTTATCGCCCTTCTCCAAGAGGCCCAGCACGGTGTTCATGCGGCCGTCGTGAGCGGTAATCTCAGGCAACTTGGAATTAACAGTACGCGTAATAAACTTGGCTATCCTTATCTTGTCGATGGGAGTGTACTTGCGGAACGCCTCCATGATATTGGGCATATTAGAGACACCTCCAGTAAGGATAATACCGCCCAGCATCTTGTCCGCGTACTCCGTAGGCATCTGGTACCAGGCATTCTCGACGATTTCCTCGGTCCGGGCCTCAACAATCTCGATAAACTTGCGGCTCGTAATCTTCCTATCGTCGTCAAGGGGCAGCTCGAGCTTGCTGTCTATATCCTTGTTGTCGGTATAGGCACTCCCGTACTTGATTTTCATCTCCTCGGCAGCACTCTCCTCCATCTGGAGCGAGGAGATGTCCTTGGTAATGTTGTTGCCGCCCAAGGGGATGACGGCTATATGGCGCAGGATATTCTTGAAGTACACCGATACGGTGGTGGTGTCGGCCCCGATGTCTACCAGCATACACCCGCTGCGCTTCTCGCTCTCGGCCAGTACGCTCTCGGCCAAGGCCAACGGAGCCAGGTACATCTCCACGATGGCTATACCAGCCTTGTTAAAGCAGTTATTGAGTGCATTATAGAATGTACGGCGCCACAGGATGTTAAGGAAGTTGCCCTCCAGATGGCTGCACTGTATTCCGGCGGGGTCGAGCTGGTACTGGCTGCCCACCTTGTACTCCTGCATGATGGCATCGAGGATAATCTGGTCGGGATAAGTCATGCTGCGGTTAGAGTCCATCAGCTCGTCGATAATGTCCTGGGTCACCACGGTCTCCGGGGGCAGCTCGCGGGCGATAACGTTTTTCACGCTACGTATAGACTGGCCTCCCACGCCCACGTAGACATGAGCTATCTTGGTCTTGAGCGTGGCTTCCAGCTTCTTGATGATATTAGACAGGCACTGAACCGTCCGGTCAAGATTGTAGACGACCCCCTTGCGGATGCAGGACGACGAGTCCTCCTGCGCCACGGCCAGGATGCTCATACTGCCGTCCTGATTTTTCTTGCCAGCCACGCCGGTAATCCTCGACGAGCCCAGTTCGATAGCGATTATAAATTCCTTTGCCATACTTGATATGATTATTTTTTCCTTTATTTCCTTTTCTCGCAGATAATCTGGTTGTCAAATTCCAGGTTGATGTAAGCGTACTTGTTCCAACCTGCCTGTGAGAGACCGTAGCGGTAGAATTTCTCCAGGCGATCCATCTGGTGGTTGGTAAAGTCGGTAACCAACTTACGGCGGTCCTTGGCAAACTTGCTCTCAGGGAGCTGGCCCAGGTAGACGATGTGATTGCCCACACGGGGAACCAGTTCTACGCCGTGGTCTTTGAGGATATTTATCTGTTCTATCTGATTCTTCCACAGGTCGCTGGCCATGAGTGCCTGAGCCAGATACGCCACGTAGTTCTGAGCATACCATGGCGTGATATAGCCCGTCGCTATGATCAGGTCGCTGGTGTAGTGCGTGTTGGGCATAATGCTGCACTTGTCATCTATGTAATAGTCGCTGCCATTGATAGCCTTGACACGCACCACGGGCATGAGCTGACTGAAGGAGATGCTGACCTGGCCATCCTGAGTGGTATAGCACTCGGCGCTCTTGACAAACGGACTCGCCTTGAGGCAGTCTTCTATCTGCCGGGCTCTCACCTGACAGAGAGGCTTGTCTATGGGATATAGGCCCTGCTGTTCCAGCCGGGTCCTGATGTCCTTGGCATCGATAAATCCGTTGGGGCGAGCATCATCGATATTGATGTTCACCTTAGTGCATACCCGCTTGGTGTCATCGACCTTGTTAAACGAGGTGAAGGCCATGAACAGGTACACGCCCAGCGCCATATCTGCCGTAATGAGTACAGCCCTCTTCCAGTTTACCCGCATTTACTTACTCTCTATTATCTTGGCTATCTCAGGGACGTAGTTGTCCAGGTCGCCAGCGCCCAGTATGACGAGCACGTCAAAGTCGCGGCTTCTCACCAGGTCCAGCACGTCTTCCTTGTGTATCATACTCTTCTCCACGCCCGGCTTCAGGTTGTCGTATATCAGTTTGCTGGTCACCCCGGGTATGGGCTGTTCGCGTGCCGGATATATATCGCACAGGATAACCTCGTCAAGCTGACTCAGGGCATCAGCGAAGTCCTTGTAGAAGTCGCGGGTACGGGTATAGAGGTGAGGCTGGAAGATGGCGGTAATCTTACGGTCTTTGTAGAGTTCGCGAATGCTCTTGGCACTCTGGTATATCTCCTTGGGGTGATGGGCATAGTCTGACAGGAGCACGTGGTGACTGTCCTTAATCTTGAAGTCGAACCGGCGGTCTACGCCTCCGTAGGTCTTCATGCCACTGCGCAGCTCGTCGGCCGTGCATCCGTTGAGCTGGGCCATAGCCATGGCAGCCACGCCGTTCTCTATATTAATAGGAATAGGCTGTCCCAGTTCCACGTGGTCTACCCTTTCGATGGGCGAAACGAAGTCAAAGGTTATCTCGCCATTGTCTATGCAGATGTTCTCTGCATGGAAGTCGCCCTCGTCGCGGCTATACGAGTAGACCGTTACGCCTGGCTGCACGTCGGCCTTCATTTCCAGGTTGGTATGCAGTATCAGGGCACCGCCCGGCTGTATCAGCGTGGTGTAGTGACGGAAGCTCTCCAGATAGGCTTGCTTAGTGCCGTAGATGTCCAGGTGGTCGGGGTCGGTGGCGGTAATGACGCTCATCCACGGGCGCAGCCAGTGGAAACTGCGGTCGAACTCATCGGCCTCGATAACGATATAGTCGCTCTGCGAGAGGATGTAGTTGGTACCATAGTTCTTAGAGATGCCGCCAAGAAAGGCGTTGCAGTCCACGTGGCTCTGATGCATAATGTGGGCGCACATGGTCGACGTGGTGGTCTTGCCATGCGTGCCGGCCACGCAGAGGCCTTTGTGGGTACGGGTCAGCGTGCCCAGTACCTGGGCGCGCTTCTCTATGGTGAAGCCGTTGGCGCGGAAGTACGCCAGCTCGGCATGCTCGGCCGGGATGGCCGGGGTATAGACCACCAGACAGCTGGCCGGATCCTTGCAGGCATCGGGTACGAGCGCCACGTTCTCCTCGTAGTGTATGGCGGCCCCCTCCTTTTCCAGCTGGCGGGTCAGTTCAGACGGGGTGCGGTCGTATCCGCCTACCACGACACCCTTGTGCAGGAAATAGCGGGCTATGGCACTCATGCCGATACCGCCTATCCCCACGAAATATACTGCTTTAATATCCTTGATTTCCATTTTACTTAGTTGCTAACTTGATTACTTCATCGGCGATGGTATCGGCCGAGTTCTCTACGCCTAACTTGCTGATATTCTCGTGCAGCGACAACAGTTTGGCATCATCCTTCACCGTCTCGATGGCCTTTTGCAGCAGGATGTCGGCAGCCTCGGCGTCTTTCACGAAGATGGCTGCGTTCTTGTTAACCAGCGCCATGGCGTTCTGGGTCTGGTGGTCCTCGGCCACATTGGGGCTGGGCACCAGGATGACAGGCTTGCCTATCAGACAGAACTCACTGATAGAACTGGCACCTGCCCTGCTGATAACCAGGTCGGCGGCGCGATAGGCTGCTCCCATATCGCTGATAAAGTCGGTTACCCGAAGCATGGGCATGGCCGGCTGCAGCCCGAGCTGCTGCTGTATGCTGGCGCTATAGTACTTGCCCGTCTGCCAGATAAACTGCACGCCCGACTGCCGCACCTCGTCCAGATGGCGCAGCACACTCTCGTTGATGGTACGGGCACCTAAGCTGCCGCCCACCAGCAGGATGGTCTTCTTCGCGGGGTCCAGCCCGAACGACTTCACGGCCTCCTCGTGGCTCATGGTGGTCTCCAGCAGGTTCTGGCGCACGGGATTGCCCGTCAGAATTATCTTATCGGCTGGGAAGAAACGCTCCATGTGGTCATAGGCCACACATATTTTAGCCGCCTTCTTGGCCAGCAGCCGGTTAGTAACCCCGGCGTATGAGTTCTGCTCCTGTATCAGACAGGGGATGCCCTTGGCTGCACACATATTGAGCGTAGGGCCGCTGGCATAGCCACCCACGCCTACGGCAGCCATGGGGCGGAACTGCCTGATAATCTTGCGTGCCAGATACTCGCTCTTCCATATCTTGAAGAGCACAGCTATATTCTTGAGCAAATGCTTGCGGTCAAAACCGCAGATGGGCAGGCCCTTTATCTCGTAGCCGGCAGCGGGCACACGCTGCATCTCCATACGGCCCAGGGCTCCCACAAACAGTATCTTGGCATCAGGGCGCTTGGCCTTGATGGAGTTGGCTATCGAGATGGCCGGGAATATGTGTCCCCCGGTACCTCCGCCACTGATGATAATCCTCAGTTCGTCTTTATTGTCACTCATTCGTAGTTTTTTATTAGGGCAAAAATAATTAAAATATTTCTATAATTATCATTTCTGTCAATTTATTTTTAGTTTCCGCCCGTTCAGACTGCAGCCTGGGGCTTGGACGCAGGCTCTCGCTTCTTGGCCGAACGGCTTATGCTGAGTATCACACCGATATAGACGCAGTTGATAACGGTCGAGGAGCCTCCCTTGCTTATCAGGGGCAGCGGCTGACCCGTAACAGGGGCCAGGCCCACGGCCACACACATGTTGAACAGGGCCTGGGTTACCAACATCAGGGCCAGGCCCATGGCCAGGTAGGCGGGAAAACAGTTCTCGCAGCGGTTGGCTATCTTGGCCGTCCTGAACAGCAGGATGATGTACAGCATGGCCACCCCGAAGCATCCCAGGACACCCATCTCCTCGATGATGATGGCATAGATAAAGTCAGAGAAAGCCTGCGAGAGAAAGTCGCGCTGCTCCGAGTTGCCCGGGCCCTTGCCTATGAAGTTCGACGAGGCTATGGCTATGTTGGCGTACGACACCTGGGCATCCTTGTCCAGGTCTACCGAGTCAGGGGGTACTTCCTTGGAGTTCAGGAACTTGTCTATACGGGTCTTCCACGTATCCATACGCTTCAGGAGCCACTGGACAGGGCCAGCCTTCCCATTTTCATCTGCCGCGTCCTGGGTTACAACCTCCGTATGGTTCACGGCAGCCAGGTGCCGGGCTTCCTCCCGGTCGGTACCCAGTCCCATAATCAGCGCGATGCCCAGTACGCCCAGCAGAGCGCACACGCCCAAGAGTTTGCCCAACTGGGCCTTGGGGGTGCGGCCTATGAACATCATCATCAGTATCACCACAAACAGCAGGGCGGCCGTAGACAGGTTCTCGCCCACGATGAGGGCCAGGATGACCAACGTCAGGATAAGCACCCACTTAAAGGCGTTCTTAGCCGCCCCGTTCTCGGTCTGCAGCACACTGTATATCTGCGCCGTGGCCAGCACCATGGTGCCCTTGGCTATCTCGGATGGCTGAAAACTCAGTCCGAAGATGTTAAGCCAGCGGCTGCCGCCGTTAATCTCCTGCCCTACAAACTTCACAGCCAACAGGGATATCAGCGAGATGATGAGCAGGAACGGCAGGGCTATCTTGAAGTATCGGCACTTGATGTTGAGCGTTATAATCATGCAACACACGCCTAACAGCAGCAGACCTATGTGCTTCAGGATGGGGCTCAGGTAGCTGCCGCTCTTGTACGCCAACTGCGACGAGGCTGAGAACACCTCGACAACGCTGACAAGACAGAGGAAGAAGAACACTATCCAGATTACCTTGTCGCCTTTGAACAGATTTCCTAAGGTCTTGTTAATCATCTGTGGGGCTTATAGATTTCGTACCAGGGTCTTGAACTGCTCACCGCGGTCCTCCATGTTCCTGAACAGGTCAAAACTGGCACAGCAGGGACTCAGTAGCACCGTGTCGCCAGGCTCGGCCAACTCATGGCAGGCGGCCACACAGTCCTTCATGCTGTGGGTGTCGCGCACGGGTATGCCCATGCAGTCAAAGAAGCGGTGCAGCTTGGTGTTGTCGGCTCCCAGATATACCAGGGCCTTGCACTTCTGCGCCACCAGGTCCTTGATGGCTGTATAGTCGTTGCCCTTGTCCTTGCCACCCAGTATCAGGATGGTGGGGGTGGTCATACTCTCCAGGGCGTACCAGCAGGCGTCTACATTGGTGGCTTTCGAGTCGTTTACATACTGCACGCCGCCTACACGGCACACCTTCTCCAACCGGTGTTCCACACCGGGGAAGTCGCCCAGTCCCTTGCGGATAACGTCGTGGGCTATGCCGGCTATGTCGGCGGCCAGTCCGGCAGCCAGGCTGTTGTATATATTGTGCTTGCCGGTAAGGCTCAGCTCGCCCTGAGGCATGGCAAACGGCACAGGGCGGTCTATGACATACTGGCCGTCCTGGATATAGCCCACGGCGCCCTCGTCCCTATGCTCGGCAAAGGGATAGCACGCGGCCTGGGGGGCATAGTGGGTCAGCTCGTCCTTGACAACGGGGTCGTCGTTCCAGTAGATGAAGCTGTCGGCCGCTGTCTGGTTCTGGATGATGCGCATCTTGGCGGCGGCGTAGTTCTCGAACTTGAACTCATAACGGTCCAGATGGTCGGGCGTAATGTTGAGCAGTATCGCGATGTTGGCGCGAAAGTCATACATGTTGTCCAGCTGAAAACTGCTCAGTTCTATGACATACCACTGGTGCGGTGTCTCGGCCACCTGCAGGGCCAGGCTATGGCCGATGTTGCCAGCCAGCCCCACGTCGTAGCCGGCCGACTTGAAGATGTGGTAGATGAGCGACGTGGTGGTAGTCTTGCCGTTGCTGCCGGTTATACATACCATCCTGGCATCGGTATAGCGCCCGGCAAACTCTATCTCGCTGATAATGTGGATGCCCTTCTGCACTATCTTCTGTATCATCGGGGCCTCCTTGGGTATGCCGGGACTCTTGATGACCTCATCGGCGTTCAGGATCAGTTCCTCGGTGTGGTGGCCCTCCTCCCAGGCTATGCCATGGCTGTCCAGCAGGGCCTTATACTTATCCTTTATGGCCGACATGTCGGACACAAAGACATCAAAACCTTCCTTCTTGGCCAGCACGGCGGCTCCTGCACCGCTCTCGCCGGCTCCTAATACTACTATCCTTTTCATTGGTCTATCTTATTTTAAGCGTTATGATAGTCAGGGCGGCCAGTATGATGGTGGTAATCCAGAACCGTATCGTTATCTTAGACTCGTGTACGGCTGTATGCGGCTTACGTATCAGGTAGCGGCACTCGGGGTCGAGCTGGCTGTCCTGAGTCCTGAAATTGTCGTGTATCGGGGTGCGCTTGAAGATGCGCTGCTTGACACCGCGGCGCTTGCCCATCTTGTAATACCACACCTGCAGGATTACGCTCAGGCTCTCTACGAAGAAGATGCCGCAGAGTATGGGCAGCAGCAGTTCCTTGTGTATGATGATGGCGGCCACGGCTATGATGCCGCCGATGGTGAGCGAGCCCGTGTCGCCCATGAACACCTGGGCGGGGTACGCGTTGTACCACAGGAAGCCTATCAGCGCACCCACAAAGGCACAGAGGAACACCACCAGCTCCTGCGAGTCTGGGATGTACATGATATTAAGGTAGGAGGCAAACTCTATATGCGAGCTGACATACGCCAATATGCCCAAGGCCACGCCTATGATGGCCGAGTTGCCCGCGCACATGCCGTCCATGCCGTCGTTCAGGTTGGCACCGTTGCTTACAGCGGTAACCACCAGTATGGTCATCACCACGAACAGCACCCAGCCGGCAGCCGTCTTGTACTTACCGCAGAAAGACATGATACGCGAGTAGTCCAGGTTGTGGCCCTTGACAAAGGGGATGGTTGTCTTGAGCGACTTCTGCGCCTCGGCGCGATGCTTGACCACCACCTCCTGGCCCTGGCGCTCTATAGACAGGTTCTCGTTCATCTTCACATCGGGCGAGGCCCACAGCACCAGTCCCACGATAAGTCCTATGCCCACCTGGCCCACTATCTTGTAACGGCCCTTGAGTCCCTCTTTGTTGCGGCGGAATATCTTGATAAAGTCGTCCATTCCCCCGAGGAAGCCGAGCCACACGGTGGTTATAATCATCAGTATGAGATAGATGTTGCGCAGTCGGCCGAGCAGCAACACGGGTATGAGGATAGACACGATGATGATGACGCCGCCCATGGAGGGCACGCCTATCTTCTTGACACCAAAGGGGTCTATCGAGGCGTCGCGCTGGGTCTCGGTAATCTGCTTCGTCTTCAGGTACTTGATAAACTTCTCGCCAAACCAGGCCGAGATGACGAGCGAGAGTATCAGCGCCAGCAGGGAGCGAAACGATATGTAGCCCCACATGTGCGAGCCGCTGATGCCAAACTGCTCCAAGAATCTAAACAGATAGTATAACATCGGCCTGAGTATTACTGGTTAGCAAATATGTCGCGGAGCACTTCCTTGTCGTCAAAGTGGTGCTTCACGCCCTTGACCTCCTGATAGTTCTCGTGGCCCTTGCCAGCCACCAGTATTACGTCGCCCTTCTGGGCCATCATGCAGGCGGTGCGTATGGCCTCCTTGCGGTCCACTATGGTAACCACGTTCTTACGCTGCTGGGTGGTCAGACCGGCCATCATGTCGTCTATGATGGCCTGGGGCTCCTCGAAGCGCGGGTTGTCGCTCGTTATGATTACCTTGTCGCTCTGGCGGACAGCCTCCTGGGCCATCAGCGGCCGCTTACCCTTGTCGCGGTTGCCGCCAGCCCCACATACGGTTATCACGTGGCCCTTCTTGTTGAGCACCTCGTGTATGGCGTTGAGCACGTTGGCCAGGGCGTCCGGGGTGTGGGCATAGTCTACGATGGCGGTATATCCCTCGGGCGAGTGTACGGGCTCCAGGCGTCCGCTCACGCTGTGCAGGGTGCTCATCACCACCAGGATGTCGTCGGGAGCCTTGCCCAGCATGCGGGCGGCGCCATATACGGCCAGCAGGTTGCTCACATTAAACTTGCCAATGAACTGCACGCCTACCTCGTGGCCGTCTATCTCCAGGTACATGCCCTCGAAGTGGCACTCCAGGATGCGGCCACGGAAGTCGGCCATCTGGCGGGTCGAGTAAGTCTTTATCTGGGCCTTGCAGTTCTGTACCATAATCATGCCGTTCTTGTCATCGGCATTGGTAATGGCAAAGGCTGTCTTGGGCAGGCCGTCGAAGAATGCCTTCTTGGCA
>CAKPRX010000056.1 GCA_934183135.1 uncultured Prevotella sp. | reverse complement strand
AATAAAAATCATTAAGTTAATGGCGATATTAGCATTTCAAAAACCTGATAAAGTCGTAATGTTAGAGGCCAATGAGCACTTCGGCAAGTTCGAATTCCGCCCATTGGAGCCTGGCTTTGGAGTTACCATTGGTAACGCCCTTCGCCGCATCCTTCTTTCATCGCTTGAGGGCTTCGCTATCAACACCATCCGTATAGCAGGTGTTGAACACGAGTTTTCCTCAGTCCCTGGTGTAAAAGAGGATGTTACTAACATTATCTTGAATCTCAAGCAAGTTCGATTCAAGCAAGTAGTAGAAGAATTCGAGAACGAGAAAGTTAGTATCACTGTTGAGAACACGACAGAGTTCAAGGCTGGTGATATAAGTAAGTATCTGACTGGATTTGAAGTGTTAAACCCTGATTTGGTGATTTGTCATTTAGATACTAAGGCATCTATGCAGATTGACCTTACGATAAACAAAGGTCGTGGCTATGTTCCGGCTGATGAGAATCGTGAGTTCTGCACTGATGTCAATGTACTCCCAATCGATTCAATCTACACCCCAATTCGTAATGTAAAGTATGCAGTAGAGCCCTATCGTGTTGAGCAGAAGACCGATTATGACAAGCTGATACTTGAAGTTACTACCGATGGTTCTATACACCCAAAGGATGCCTTGAAAGAGGCTGCCAAGATACTGATTTATCACTTCATGCTGTTCTCGGACGAGAAGATAACACTCGAGAATCCTGAAAAGGAAGAGAATCAGGAGTTTGATGAAGAAGTACTGCACATGCGCCAGTTGCTGAAGACTAAGTTGGTAGACATGAACCTCTCCGTTCGTGCCCTCAACTGTCTGAAAGCTGCCGATGTAGAAACGCTTGGTGACCTGGTTCAGTATAACAAGACGGATCTTCTCAAGTTCCGCAACTTTGGTAAGAAATCGCTCTCAGAGCTTGATGATTTGCTCGAGGGTCTGAATCTTTCGTTTGGAACCGATATTTCAAAGTATAAATTAGACAAGGAATAAGCCCTTGTTATTAAAAGAACAATTAAAATGAGACATAATAAGAAATTCAACCATCTGGGTCGTACTGCAAGTCATCGCGCCAGCATGCTTTCTAACATGGCTTCGAGCTTGATTTTGCACAAAAGAATCACTACGACCCTCGCTAAGGCCAAGGCCCTCAAGTCGTATGTAGAGCCGCTGATTACTCGTTCTAAGAAAGACGACACCAACAGTCGACGTGTCGTTTTCCGTTATCTTCAGAACAAGTACGCCGTTAAAGAACTGTTTGGTGAGGTTGCTGCTAAGGTAGCTGACCGTCCCGGTGGCTATACCCGTATTATCAAGCTGGGTAGCCGTCAGGGTGATGCTGCTTCGATAGCCTTTATTGAGTTGGTAGACTTTGACGACAATATGGCTAAGGCTCCCAAGGCTGAGAAGAAGACTCGCCGTAGCCGCCGCTCAACTAAGAAAGTTGAAGAGGCACCTGCTACAGAGGCTCCTCAGACCGAAGAGGCAGCAGAGACTGCCGCTGAATAATCTTAGAAGATTCCCATTCACGATAAATCCCTCAGCTCTTATGGGCTGGGGGATTTCTGTAGTATAGCCATCCGCAATCGGCCGCCTTGTACATTGCACGAGAAGATGCGAACTTTGCCTCAAAACGCGATGCTCTATTTAATAGGAGGCAATCGGATAGTTACAAGAAACTAACAAAATGCTGGTTTTTGTTCACAACTGTTCTTTTATACAAAAGAGCCCATTGTCAGAAGTAATTATGCACTAAATTACGCTAAATTAATTCCGCCAATGGGCTGATTTGCCAATACTTTGGTTTGCTATTTCCAAGTAGTTTAGCTTTGATGTCCCGCAAACAGTTTGCCGATTATGTTGAGCAGACTCTCTACGGTCTCCTTGCTCTTTACGGGAATTTTTATCGAAGTCTCTCCAGTATGCTCGTCTTTCTCTGTTATGGAGTCGACGAGGGCTGCAGTTGCCTCTGGCGATTTCAGAGTTTCTGCCAATCCCGAGAGGAACGACACCCCTTGCTTTACAAGATCTTTGGGGGCTGAAGACTTTCGTGGCTTGGCACCATGCCTGCCAGTGCCGGTTTCGCTGATGCCGTTCTCGTTGTTGCCAGAACCGTTTACAGCCTCCACTTCTGTATCTTCGTTTTTCCCATTGTCCGTATGTTTTTCCGACTTCTCTTCGTTGTCGTCAGAAACGACAAAGGTCTCGGCTGCTGGCCTTTCAGCGTCTTCGTCGGGCTGGCCATTGCTCTCATCATATACAAAGCTGCTGACCGTCTCCATGATTTTGCTGAATTTGTCCTCGTCAGCAAATACAGAGTCTTCGCCACCATCGAGAACGCCTTCGAACATCGAAGTCTTGAAGCGGAGTTTGCCGACCATGGATTCTTCAATGGAGTGAGGGGCCACAAGGTTGATTACCTGGATATTGTTCTGCTGTCCTAATCTGTAGATTCGTCCGATGCGTTGTTCGAGAACTGCAGGATTCCATGGCAAGTCAATGTTGATGATTGTAGCGGCAGCCTGAAGGTTAAGTCCTGTACTTCCGGCATCCGTAGAAAGGAAAACGCGGCTTTCAGGATTGTTCATGAAGTTGTCTACCAGGCACTTTCTCTTTTCAGAAGGCACGCCGCCATAAAGATATTCAAAGCCAATGCCTTTCTCGCTCAGCTCTTTGGCGACAAGACGGGTCATACGCTCCCATTGGCTGAAGACTACAACTTTCTCGCCCTCTTCGCATACGATGTCACAGATCAGATTGACACATTCGTCAACCTTGGTGTCGTATCTTGTCTTCTGGTCCAGTATATAGCTGCTGTCGCATACCATTCTCATTTGCGACAGGTGAAGTAACAGCTTCTTGCGGTCTTTTTCAGACAGGAAATGATGTTTTTGCCATTTCAGTACAATCATTCTCACGAGTTTCTGCCATTCGGAGTGCATGTCCATCTGCTCTTTCGTCATCGGCACAAAGAGGTTCTTGTCCATTCGTTTGGGCATCTGCAGCTTCACGTCCTTTTTACGTCGGCGGATAAGGATGTCGCTCAGTTGCTTGCCTATCTCGTTGAGCCCCTTATAGCCTAACACCTTGCCAGTCTCATCGCTCAGAATATGTTCTTCTTTGAAAGAATAATAAGGGGCAAGGCGGAAATTATCTACAAGCTCAACGATGGCATACAGTTCGTCGAGCTTGTTTTCAAGAGGAGTGCCAGACAGAATGACAGAGTAGTCAGACTCTATCTTTCTCGCCGCCATTGATATCTGTGTGTTCCAGTTTTTCAGTCGCTGCACCTCGTCCATGATAAGCATGTCCGTTTGCAGCTTGCCGAGAATCTTTATGTCGTTGCACGCGCTGTTGTATGATATGATCTTATACGGCTCGGGGCGGCTGTAAGCCTCTTTCCTTTTTAGATGAGCCCCTTCAATCACGTAAACCTCAGCATTTGTAAATTTTCTGATTTCGCTTCGCCATTGGTATTTCAGTGAAGTGGGGCAGAGTATGAGGATAGAGTCTACGAGACCCTCTTTTCTCAGAAGCTCGGCTGTGCCGATAGCCTGTATGGTTTTTCCCAGTCCCATCTCGTCGGCAATTATTGCTTTGCCAGCTTTGGCCGCGAAGCGTATGCCTTCTTTCTGATAGGGGTAGAGGTTTGCTTTGAGCAGCGAGTCGAGTTTCCCGTCATCATAGGTTTCTATGATTTTCTTTCTTGCTTCTTTCTCTCGCTTGTCAAGGACGAAGTCCAGCGCATCTTTGTAACATCTGAAAGTATCGTCGATTTTCTTTGCCTGTGCCAGGAATGTCCCGAACTTGTTAAAAGCCGTCTCCTTTAGGATGCAGTTGCTGTCGAAATAATCCAGAGCGAGCTGTTCGAATGCCCCTTTGTTGTCAGAGCCGATACGTATCTTCACACGTCGCTCTCCCTTGTATGAAAGATAAACGGAAGTGTATGGCGGCATCTCTCGGTGTACATGCAGTTCTTTTCTTGTGCTCAGCCATTTCTTTACGGCTTCGATATGTTTGCATGTGCCGAGATGCGAAGTCTTGAAGTCCCAGCAGGAGCAATAGTTCCATTCGCTGTCGGCTCCGCGGTAAACCACCTTGTATTCATTGCCTGTCAATGGATTGGCCACGGTGTATTCGCCTGGGTAAAGTTCGTCGTTGACGCAGCTTATCTTAAATCTCCTTGGCTCGGCGATTTGCCTTCTGAGCTTTACTTGCCATTCTTCTGTAGTTAAGTTGCCTGGTTTGACAATATGGGAGATTTTCGCCTTTTTCTTGCTGGCCTTTTTCTTGTTTTTGTTTGTCTTCTCCATTTACTTATATCCAGGTTTACTTCATTAGCTCCAGGTACTCTGTAATTACAGGGTCTTGCTTCAACTTCACATTCCCCTTTACGGCATCCATAAGTTTCTTGCGCAGGGCAAGGTAGTACCCTTCTACAATCTCTTTATACATGTCCATGCGAATGTTGTCATCGCTGCTCTCAGCGATGAGATAATTTATATAGTTTTGGTCGTATGCCTTGTATGTAGCCCGTGAGGCAAGTTTCAGTTTTACGAGCTTCGAGATATTTTCCTCGAGGAATATAAGGATGTCCTCGTGTCTGTCTAAATTTTCCATTTGTCGTTTTTTTTGATTCTGAGTGCTAAGTTATATAAATATTGGAAATAGAAATTGTCCTGTTTGGGCCGAAAGGACACCAGGCGGGGTGGAGGGCCTTTCTGACGGCCCAATGCGCATGATGCCTGGTGTCCTTCCGCCTTATGCGTCGGTGCGCTTCTCCGGCTCCGAGTTGTCCTCGTCGGTGGGCAGGGGCAGACGGGCCTTGCGTTTGGGGTTCTCCTTGGCCCCCATCTTTACCAGTTTGGCGGCTGCTGTGGCTATACTCTTGCCGCCGGGGGCAGTGGTGGTCTTCACGTCGTCAAAGGCTTTGCGGGTGCGGGCCAGCAGGTCGTCGGCCGTGGCAAACCGTTCGTAGAACATCTGCACGCGGTTCACCAGGTCGTCGGCTATGCGCATCATCTCCTCTTGGTTCTCGGCCTGCCGTACCTGGCGCCACGTCATCTCCAGCACGCGCAGCATCATGTATAGCGTCTGGCTGCCCGATATGATGACCCCCTGGTCGTAAGCGCTCTTCCACAGGTCGGGCGCGTTGCTCAGGGCCAGCTGCAGGGCGCTCTCGCTGAATATGTACATCACCACGAAGTCCAGTTTGGCTTGTCCCTTCTTGGTGTACTGGTAGTATTTCTTGCCGGCCAGCTCTTTGACATGGTTGCGAACCGACAGGATGTGGCGGCTCAGTGCGTCGGCCCGCTGCTCATCGTCCCGAGCGTTGTAGTAGTCCTCAAAGGCCTTGAGCGACATCTTGGCGTCTATGATGACATCGCGGTTCTCGGGGAAGTGGAGTATCACGTCGGGTATCAGACGGTGCCCCGCGTCGCCCTCGTGTACAGCGCGGCCCTCCGCGTCGCGCATGGTGGTCTGCTCCTCGAACTGCACGCCCTCCTCGAGCCCCATGTTCTCTAAGAGTGTGCGCAGCTGGAGCTCCCCGAAGTTTCCCTGGACCTTGTTCTCGCTCGTCAGCGCCTGGGCCAGCTTGTCGGCCCGCTCGCCCACCTCCTGTGCCTGCCTCAGGTTTTCCTTGATGGTGGCGTCCAGCTTTACCATGCGGTCGGTCTGGTCGCGGTCGTTGCGCTCCACGGCCTCGCGCATCTGGCGCAGGTTCTCGTGTAGTGGGTTGAGTATGGCCGACAGCTGTTCCGAGTTTTTGGTCGACAGCTCGTCCGACCTCTTGCGGAGTATCTCTTCCGAGGCCGTGTTTATCTGCTCGCGTATCAGCTGGGCCTGCTGCTCCATCTGCTGCTGTTGCTGCGTGCGCAGCTCGTCTATCTGCTGTCGGTGGCGCTGCGTCAGCTCTTCTTTCTGCTGCTCGTACATGGCCCGTAGGTCAGAGGTCTGACGGGCAAAGTCGTCGCGCATCTCCCTGACCTGAGTGGCCATTGCCTCGGCCTGTGCGCGATACCGCTCACGGTCGGCGGCAGCCTGGGCGCTCTCCTGGCGCAGCGCCTCGGTCTGGCGAGCCGCCTGCTCGGCCTCGGCCCTGCGGGTGGCGTTCTCGGTCTCTAACACTGTGTTGCGTGCGGCCAGCTCGGCCACGTTCCTGTGGGCTGCCAGCCAGCCTATGGCCCCTCCGGCCACGGCCGCCAGTATGGCTATAACGATATAGATAATGTCCATTGATATAGATGTAGCTTATGATTGGAGCTACAAACTTAAAGAAAAAAAACGAGACCTTCCCCGTTTTTCGGCAGAAAGTCATAAAAAACTTTGTTCACCCTCGCCGTGCCGCCCCCATGACCGCGGCCACCGCCCGGCCCATAAAGAGTCGGGCGATGAGTGGCCCTGGGCTACGCGGTTAGCGTCTGGTCACGATGTCGGCCATGGGCTTGCGTCTCTTCTCGGGTGCCGCGTAGTCGGCCGCGGGGTGCCCTACGGGCACGATGACCACCGGCTCCAGGCCCTCGGGGGCAAACAGCTGGCGCGTGCGCTCCACATCAAAGTTGCACACCCAGCAGGTGCCCAGGCCGCGTTCGGCGGCAGCCAGACAGAGGTGCTCGGTGGCTATGGCCACGTCTATATCGCCATGGGGGTGCCCGTCGTCGGGGCGCACCCAGTTCTCGGTGGTGTTCTTCATACACAGTATGTAGAGCGGGGCCGTGGTAAACCATTCGCGGGCGTAACACTGGTGTATCAGCGCCTTGGCCTCGGGGCTCTCGATGACGACAAACTGCCAGGGCTGCCGGTTGCAGGCCGAGGGAGCCATGCGCACACACTCCATGATATAGTCTATGTCGGCCTGAGTCACAGGCGCGTCGCTATAGTGGCGAACCGACGAGCGCAGTTGGGTGAGTTGTTGAAAATCCATAATGGTTAGATATTTTAGTGAGTTATGTATGTCATAGCAGGAACGGCTGCCAGCCTACCCGCATGGGCTCGCGCAGAAGCCGTGATGCCGACAGGCTCATGCAAAGGTACAATAAAGAGATGAATAAGAGAAAATGGCAGGGCAGAAAATGTTGTTTGCCGGCAGGGTTAATGATGCCATGGATGTGGAGGCACACTTTGCCAGTGGCGCAGGAATTTTTAGGTGTAAAATCTTGTTGATCTAAAATGTTATCAGTATATTTGTAGAGATTAAATAGGCCCCGGCTAACCATGGGCGGCCTGGTGGCATAGGTGCCGACGGCAAGCATACCTGGCGGAGCAGCCCTGATACCCGGCATCGAACTGCTGGGGATGCAGGGGCATAGGCGTTACGACACCAATCATTACCAATCAGAATAAAGAATATGGCTATTCCTTATCGCAACATACACAACTGCGCCCAGCTGATAGCACTGGTCGATGAGATAGGCTTCTTGCCACTGCTGCGGGTGGGCATCAGCGGGTGGTCGGCCGAGGAGCAGGTGGCCCCCGAGTGCAATTATACCCCTCTGCCCGATGGCGGCTGGGACTGGCCGCTGTGGCAGTGGAAGGGCGAGGTAATCCAGGAGAGCGGCTGCGCCTATGGCAAACTGCTCCAGGGCAAGGCCGCCTTTGTGAGCAAGTCCCTGTGGCCCCATTTCTGCCACTGGCGGCGTAGCAAGTATCCCGTAGCCGATGGCAGCATCGACGACATGATACTGTCGGTGCTCCGGGAACAGGGCAGCATGACGACCCGCGACCTCAGGGCGGCCTGTGGCTTTGTCGGGCCTAAGATGCGGGGGCGTTTTGACACCTTCCTCACCCGTCTTGAGCGTAGTTGCCATGTCGTAATCAGTGATTTCGTCTATTCTCACGACCGCCACGGTCGTCCCTATGGGTGGGGCCAGTCGCTGCTGGCCACTCCCGAGTCGCTCTTTGGGCGCGCAGCCTGCCATCCATCCTGTTCGCCCCAAGAATCGTACAGCATTATAGAGCGCCACATGTCCAGCCTGTTTCCCGATGCCGGTCCCGAGGGCGTGGCCATGATGCTACGCTGAACGGAAAGCATCGCCCCGCCGTGGCCGGCCCTCTGCTCAGTACTCGTCTTCGTCCCAGGTGAAGTCCTGGAGGCCGGTGGGACACTCGCCCCAGATGTCTACGATGCTGTCGTACTCCTCGCCCTGGTCGTCCAGCTCTTCCAGGTTCTCTATCACGGCCTGGGGTGCTCCCGACCGTATCGCATAGTCTATCAGTTCGTCCTTGGTGGCGGGCCAGGGTGCGTCGCCCAACTTGGTGGCTAATTCAAATGTCCAATACATAATGATTTCTATTTAAAAATATCATTATGAATAATAAGGCATTGGTCACCGAAAACAAAATTATATTCACAAAAACGGCACTGAGTGGCAAAATATCTTCCCGTTATGGTACAAAAAGTGCTAACGGCATCAGAAAATATCCCCCTGAGGATGAGCGGCACCCTGTTCGCCGATGGCCAGGGCGAGGCGAAAGCATGGAATGCGCGTTTATAGGTTGCGTACGGCCGTCTGGAGGCCTGATATGTACATCCTAAGGTTTCGGATACACGCCCCGGTGGTCGCCCGTCCTGTCCGGTCTACTGCCGGCTAAGCCCTGGCTGTCCGCAGGCTAATCCTGGCTGACGCTTCCCGATATAGCCATCGACCTGTCCAAATACCCAGGCACCCTAATTGGCAGGGGTGGCCGTCGCCCGGTGGCTTATGGTTGCCATCTGGCCTGCCGCACCCACACCCCGTATGCCCAGTGGGCCTATAACGACAAGGGCACCGCCCTCCAGTAATAGGAAGAGCGGTGCCCCGTGTCTTTTTCTAAATCTGCGTCGCGATTACTCAGCCAGGCTGATAGCCTCGTTGGGGCAAACGCTTGCGCATGTACCGCACTCTGTGCAGGCATCGGGGTCGATAGAATACTTTTCGCCTTCAGAAATAGCGCCAGAGGGGCACTCGTCAATACATGTACCGCATGCGATGCAGTCGTCACCAATTACGTAAGCCATAATCTTAATCTATTTTATTGTTAATACTATTATCTCAGCATTGTAGAATACCTACAAATGTTTGTTGCAAAGGTACAATTTAATTCTGATATACCTACAAATAATGATGGATATTTTTGCAATTTATTTGTTGTCGAAATAGAATTGGGCGATGGCCGCGGCTCCCGGCGTGCGTGTCGGGGCTATGCTGGGAGCCCTTGCGGGCGACGAAATGACGCTGACGGCTGTCCTCGGAGCCGTCTTGGTGGGTCCAGGGGCACTCTGCGAGAACTTTTTTGATGAAAAAGGCAACCGTTAAGTTTTTTTGTCGTAAATTTGTAGACGGTATATGCCCCATTGGCCTATACCTTAATAATATATATACGTAACTGCTGCTGATGCTGAAGACGATACGACCCCTGTGGATGGCCCTGTTGCTGGCGCTGTGTGCCCTGCCAGCCGTGGGCCAGGAACGAAAGGTGGAGAACCGGCCCTATACCGACCTCCGGCCCTTCCACTTTGGCATACTGGTGGGCACCCATCTGCAGGATATGGAGATGGTTAACGTGGGGCCGCAGACCATTACGGCCGAGGACGGTACCCAGAGCGAGGTACTCATATCGGCCGACCAGGACCGGTGGGACGCGGGGCTCAACGTGGGCGTGCTGGGCGAGTTCAGGCTTAACAGCACCTTCCAGCTGCGCGTGGCCCCGGCACTCTACTTCGGTACCCGCCGCCTTACCTTCCGCAACCATAGTCAGACCGACGATGGGGGCCATGCCCTGGTACGGCACCAGGACCTGAAGAGCATCTACGTGTCGTCGGCGGTCGACCTTATCTGCGCTGCCCCGCGCTTCAACAACCACCGCCCTTACCTCATGGCCGGCATCAACCCCATGATAAACCTCAGCGGCAGCGACGAGGCCATCGTGCGCCTGAAACGCTATGACACCTATGCCGAGGTGGGCGTGGGGTGCGACTTCTATCTGCCTTACTTCAAGCTGCGGCCCGAGCTCAAGTTTATGTTCAGCCTCATAAACAGCCTGGACACCACCCATCCCGACAAGCTCAAGGACGCCACCCTGCAGCCCTACGCCCGTGCCGTGAGCCAGACGCAGAGCAAGATGATAGCGCTGACGTTCTATTTCGAGTAGCGGTGCTCCCTCGGGGCGTTATATACGAATAAGCAAATCAACCATAAAACCAATGAAGACAAAACACATTATCTTGATGGCGCTGGCCCTGATGGCCAGCATGACCATGACCGCTCAGCAGGTCAAATGGATGAACCCCATGGACGGCGACGAGCCTTACATCAGCGGCCGCGCGTGGAACAAGGAGATGGGCCGTACCTACGACCGCCTGCCCGACCGCTTTGAGAAGCTCCTCCCCAAGAACGTGTGGAGCCTCAAGGCCCATACTGCCGGCGTTATCGTGCGCTTTGTGTCTAACTCCAAGACCATCCGCGTGCGCTACGGTTGCCTGTCTAACAACTACAACGGCTTTAACATGACCGGCATCGACAAGTCGGGTGTAGACCTCTACGGCAAGAACCCCGACGGCGACATCCACTGGATAGCCACCCACATGAGCTGGAAGATGCAGGCCGACACAGCCCGTATGGAGTGGCAGAACCTCACCTACGCCAACAAGGGGCGTGGGGCCGAGTTTACCCTCTACCTGCCCAACTACAACGGTGTCAAGTGGCTCGAGGTGGGCGTCGACGAGGGCTCTCACTTCCAGTTCCTGCACCAGTCGCCAGAGCGCCCCATCGTGGTCTATGGCTCGTCTATCATCCAGGGAGCATCGCCCTCGCGTCCCGGTATGTCCATCACCAACATCGTGGAGCGCGAGCTGGAGTATCCGGTCATCAACCTGGGCTTCTCGGGCTCGGCCCGTATGGAGCCGGCCATGTTTGACATGCTCAGCGAGATAGATGCCCGCGCCTATATCATCGACGCCATGCCCAACAGCTTCAACCTGCAGGACACCGAAATCATCAAGCGTGCCAAGGAGGGCGTGATGAAACTGCGTGCCAAGAGCCAGGCCCCCATCATGCTCTGCGAGTGCCACCCCACGCCCGACAGCGTGATGCGTGCCAATGTCAAGGCCAAGTACGACCGTGGCAACGTGGCCCTGCGCCGTGCCTACGACGAGCTTCGCGCTGCCGGCGTCGGCAATCTGTACTACCTGGGCAAGAGCGACATCCGTTTCGGCGAGGACTACATGGTCGAGGGCTCGCATCCTAACGACCTCGGCTGCCGCGTGTATGCCGACGCTTATGAGAAGAAAATCCGCGAGATGCTCGCTGAGGACAAGCCCAACAGTGTGTTCCCCCCGGTAACCCAGCGCCGTGACGGCTGTTACGAGTGGCGCGAGCGCCACAACCAGGTTATCCAGCTCAACCATACCACTGACCCCGAGATACTGCTCATAGGCAACTCGATAACCAACTTCTGGGGCGGCAACCCTGTATGCAGTGTCAACAACGGCGGGGCAGCCTGGGGCAAGACCTTCGGCAAGCGCCGCGTTACCAACATGGGCTTCGGCTGGGACCGTATCGAGAATGTGTTCTGGCGCATCTATCATGGCGAGCTCGAGGGCTGCAAGCCCAAGCATATCTGCCTGCTCATAGGCATCAACAACTACTACGTCAACACGCCCGAGCAGATAGCCCAGGGCATCTGCGACCTGGCCCAGCTTATCCGTGAGCGCCAGCCTCAGGCCCAGCTGCATGTGCTCAAGGTGTATCCGGCTCGCGGCCGCGACAAGGTGGCTCGCATCAACGAGCTGTTGGAGCAGAAGCTCAAGACCGATGCCAAGACCGAGCTGGTAGACCTCACCCAGTGCCTGGTGCTGCCCGACGGGTCTGGCAAGATAGACCCCACCTGTTTCCAGAAGGACGGCCTGCATCCCAATGAGAAAGGCTACACCCTGCTGGGCAAGCAGCTGAAGAAGCATCTGAAGTAAGCCGCCGCGCAGGCGCCCTATACAGACAATCCCCGGACGGGCCGTGTGCCGTCCGGGGATTGTTCTATATATATAATAAGGTATAGGGCGTACCTCTGCGAGGTGCCGGTGGCCGCCGTCATGGCAGGCCTCGGCCTGTTGGCCTATCGGCGCGTAACCTGTAGCTCTATCTTGCCCACGTATATGCCGTGCTTGCCGTTCTGGTCGACCGGCACCTCGCGGCCGTCCAGGTCTTTCACGTAGCGCAGCGTCTTGAAGTAAGTGTGGCTGTGGCCTCCTAATACCAGGTCTATGCCCCGCGAGTGGCTTATCACCTCTTGGTCGCCCACGCCGTTGCTGGTCCATCCCAGGTGCGACAGGCAGATTACCACGTCGCAGTGTTCCTTGTGGCGCAGCGTGGCAACCATCTCGTTGGCCGTGGCCACCGGGTCCAGGTATGCCACCTGTCCGTAGTTCTTGGCATCTACCAGGCCGTCCAACTTGGGGTCCAGCCCGAAGACGCCCACCTTGACACCCTTCACGCGGAACACGGCGTAGGGTTTCACTACCCCATCGAGCGGGGTGCCTGCTACGCGGTAGTTGGCACACAGCACGGGAAACCGCGCCATGCCAAACAGTCGCGCCATGTTGGCCAGCCCGAAGTCAAACTCATGGTTGCCTATCGTGGTGGCGCTCACCCCCATGCGGTTCATCAGCCCTATCTCTACATCGCCCTTGAACAGCGAGTAGAAGGGCGACCCCTGCGAGAAGTCGCCGCTGTCCAGGACCAGCAGGTCGGGGTCGCGCTGCCGTTCCTGGCGTATCATCTCTATCCTGCGCAGGTATCCGCCGCGCCCCGCCAGTGCCGTGTCGGCCAGGTTGGGGTTCAGGGGCAGTATGCAGCTGTGCGTGTCGTTGGTGTGCAGTATCGTTATGGTCTTGGTCTTCTGTGCGGCGGCAGTCAGCGTCAGCACCATGAGTGCCGCCATGATGATGGTCTTCTTCATATTCGGTCCTTATTTGATGGCTATCCGGCCTTCGGTATGCGCGTCGACGGTGCCCTGTGCCCTGAAATAGTCCATGATGATATAACGTACATTGTTGTCCTGCTCCTGAGGAGCCACCACCTGGCTCTTGGCCTTGAAGGCCACGAGGCGATCGTTGCCCTGGGCCAGGTAGTCCAGCGTGGCTATGCGGTAGTCGCGCTTGGGGTCTATGGGCTGTCCCCCTACGGTAGCCGAGAGCAGCCGGCCGTCGCGGCTGATGGTCAGGGCCACCCCGTGGCTTACCCCCTCGCCGCCCACCGAGGCTATCTGGGTGAACAGCTCGGTCACCTTGTCGCCCGTCAGTGTGAGCACACACAGCTTGTTCTCAAAGGGCGCCACATCCAGCACGTCGCCTATGGTTACCTGTCCCTTGGCCAGCGCCGCGCGTATGCCGCCCATGTTGTAGACGGCAAAGTCGGCCCGCTCGCCCATGCGTGCGGCTCCCCAGACGAGTATGTCACTCAGCAGGTTGGACAGCTCGCTCTCCGGGCGGTGCGATGCCATGTAGCGCGCCGCCGTCCCCACTACGGGGCTCATCAGCGAGTCTACCTTGTGGGCGTATGGGGCTAAGAAAGTCTCAGCCTCACTTCCCGGACGGTCGTAGCGCCCGTCTATCAGGACCCGCGTGCGGCTTACCTGGGTCAGCTGGTAGTGCGAGCTGCAGGCGCCGAGAGCCGTCAGGGCTGCCAGCGCCAGGATGATACTTGTTTTCTTCATATCTTGTCCGATTGTTTAAGTGTCTGTATGCCTGTGGGGTGGGGAAGAGGCCCCCGTCCACGCTGCAAAATTAACCATTTTTTTACTTCTGTCCACCCCTTTTGCCCTTTTTCTTTCTACGCATCCCCACATTGCCCCCATCGCCTCCGCCATGGCTCTGGCAGGTTCGGGTGGTTGCATGGGTGGTACCATGTGGCATGCCCCTCTGTCTTCCTGGCCCTTGCGGTGGATAAGAAAATGGTGGGGAAATGTAAAAAAAGGACGGAAACGTGCGGATAGGTCGAGAAAAAATGTTAATTTTGCATGCTTTGCAAACGAAGCGACGAGAGTGGCAGATGCCCGGGCTGCCAGTGCTGCTGGAGGAGTCGGGCGCTGCTAATGCTTTAAGTACGAGCATCTAAGCCAATAACTGTAACACCTGGTGGGTCTGTGGTGACCAGTACGCCCGCGTTCCCACTTTAGCACATAAAAGATAATGACAATTTTCAGTAGAGTTTTTAACTGGTATTTCAAGAAGTCTGCCTTGCCCTATTGGGCCATCGTTATTTTCGACGCCGTGGTGTGTTTCCTCGGCGCGCTGTTCATCTTGTTGCTGCGTCATCCCATTGACGAGATAGTAAGTTCGTGGGGCACGCTGTGGCATAGCTTGGCCGTATTGGTAGCGGCCAACCTGGTAGGCTTTAGGGTCTTCAGTACCTACTCGGGCATCCTGCGCTACTCCCAGTTTGTCGACCTGGCGCGCGAAGCCTACGCCAGTCTGCTGGCCTTTGTCCTGGCCCTTGCGTTCAACTTCGCCATCGAGCCCCTGGGCCTCCAGGGCGTGTTCTATGTATTCACCGGGCGTATGCTCATATTCATCTTCTGTGCCACGGCTACCCTGTTGTGTGGTTCGCGCGTGCTTATCAAGATGGTGTTCGAGAGCGCCCTTGTCGGCAAGTCGGCCCAGCGCGTACTCATCTACGGCACCCATGCCGGTGCCATCGCCATGACCAACGACATACGCAACACCAAGCCCACGCGTTACCTGGTGCGTGGATATATAGGCGACAGCCAGCCACACTATACCGAGCGACTCATGGGGCGCCCCGTGTACTCTACCCAGGAAGACCTGACGGCCATCATCAAGGCTCACCACATCCAGGCGGTCATGGTGAGCCCTCTGAAACATGAGATGTTCCTGAACAACAGGGCCTTCCAGGACATGCTCATCAACGCGGGCGTCAAGATATACGTGGCCCAGAACGCCGAGGAGTGGAACC
>CAKPRX010000055.1 GCA_934183135.1 uncultured Prevotella sp. | reverse complement strand
AAATCCTTGCAGCCGCCGAGCGACTCGTTTTTAGGACGTGTTGTAAAACGGCTGCAAAGATACGCATTATTTTTCTACTTCCAAAACTTTTTCTCGTTTTTTTTAGTGGTTGCGTTGTTTTTCCTTGAATTTGGTAAGCTGCACCTTCATACTTTCCACACACTGATCCACGCCTTCTTCAAACGTATCACAGGTTTTCTCAGCATACAGCGTACTTCCTGGAACTGCCACCGTGACACCCACTTGCTTGTTAAGTGCCGTTGCTGGCTTCACCACCTTTAATTGCACCTCTACTTTCTGAATATCTTCATAAGTTTTTTCCAACTTGGCGATTTTCTTCTCGACAAACGCCTGTAACTTCTCGGTAGCGTCGAAGTGTATCGACTGAATTTTGATTTCCATAGTTACCTCCTTTTTTATGATTAAAGAGAAGCCCTTGGGTGGGCTTTTGTATATACCCGTTTCAGTTGCTCAAAGGTGGTATGCGTGTAGATTTCGGTCGTGGCCAGACTGGCATGTCCCAGTAGCTTCTTCACGCTCTCCAATCCCGCATCGTGATTGAGCATTGCCGTGGCAAAGGAATGGCGCAAAACATGTGGCGATCGCTTGTGAAGCGTTGACACCTTAGCAAGCTGCCGCCTCACCTCATACCTCACCTGGTCGCCATTCATCCGCGCCCCGTCAGCGGTAACAAAGAGGGCACTGCTGCCCTGCCCCACTTCCCGAGCCCTTACCTTATTATATATATATAAGGCATGGCGGAGTTCTTCGCCAAAGGGAATGACACGCATCTTACGGCGCTTTCCAAGCACCCTGATCTGACACGTTTCCATATCGACCGAGGTTTCGTTGAGACCAACGAGCTCAGACAAGCGGATGCCGGTTTCATAAAACACCATGAGTATAGCACGCGTACGCACTTCCTCAAAGCTATCACCCCACGCCACATCGTCCAGCAGACGATCCATCTCGTCCTCTTTTACGAATTGGGGGAGAGGTTTGCTCTTCTTGGGGCCCTTAATCAACCGCGACGGGTCTCGGTCTATCAGATGACGAGCCAACGCGAACCGGAAGAACGAACGGAGGGCACTCAGCCTTCTATTAATAGAAGTGGCCCGATTGCCCTTGTCCATCATATATTCCATCCAGTCCCGGATAACATCGGCATCAACCGACTGCCAAGTAAGCTGGTCATCCAGCCCCTTGAAATACGCCTCGAACGATCCCAGGTCATTGGCGTAGCTATCCACTGTCAGCTCTGAGCGGTTTTTCTCACACCGCAAGTAGTCCAAAAACTCGTCTACCATCATTCCCGTGCCTACTTAGCTATTGTTTTCGGCAACGAATATACGGAAAATAATTCAAACTACCAAAATTCAGAGAGAGAAATTTATTCCTCTTCCTGACGCAGCTTCTGTACGTAGATGGCGTGTTCCATCTTGAGACGCTTCAAAACAGAAGGCTTATCGAACTGCTGACGAGCGCGAAGTTCCTTGATAACACCTGTCTTTTCGAATTTTCTCTTGAATTTCTTGAGAGCTCTTTCGATGTTCTCACCATCTTTTACTGGTACAATAATCATGTTTTGTTGTTATTAATATTTTGTTAAACTTATGCCTTAGGGCCATAGCGCCCATTATTAGCGGGTGCAAAATTACACCTTATTTGCCAATCGGCCAACTTTTTCGTCGTTTTTTTTCACAAAACGACTGAAATAGTTGCATTTACGCCCATAGAGGTGACTGCAGGAGAGTGCCAGGCAGTTGCTGTTTGCCCTGCGAATGGGCATTTCCATACTCGCCCATTTACCATGGGCCAGCAGACACTTCTATGCCCTGCCATTTATTATCTCCCAGAAGCCCTTGGGAAGGGAGATGTTCGCGATGTCCTTGGCAGCTGCAAAGAGTGGAGCAATGTCGGTGGCGTCGAAACCTGCTATACCACAGCCTATCGGCGTGACAAGGAACTGCTTGTCGGGATGCTGTGAGGCATAGGCGACGAACTCGTCTACATAGGGCCTGATGGTCTCCACGCCACCTTGCATGGTCGGTATGGCGTAGGACTGTCCCTGTATGCCGACACCCTTGCCCATGACGGCACCGAAATGGAGGCGTGCCGTGCGGGCGGCGCCTCCCGCATGGATACCCTGAAGGTTTGAACCAAATACGAATATCTCGTTCGCTCTGAGAGACGTAATAAATGAAGGGGTGACACGTTTACTGTCCATATAGGTAAAATCTTTAAAAGCCATAATATTCTTGCACTTATAGTTTGTTATAGATGCACTTGCAGGAGCAGCCACCTCTTGGCAGGCAGCGAGACATTCCGTGTATAGTCCCATACCATAGTTCTCGACGACAAAAGGCGTCACCACCTCTTCCATCATCTTCTTGTAGCGCTGGTTTACGGCCGAAGGTGTCATGCCGAGTCGTTCTGCGACCTCTTTTTGCTTGTAACCGACATAAAACACCATGTAGGCTATCTCCTGCATCATACGGTCATGGTAGTGAGTTGCCACAGCTTCTGCCACATGGTACAGCATACCTTCCTCCTTGTCGGCAGAGCGCACATATTCCAACACCACGTCCGAGACCTCGTCTGCCTGATGCTCAAACTCCTTGCTGTAGGCTTTGAGGGCATCAAGCACCACATAGTGGAAGCCTTTTATCATCCATGACGACAGTTTTATGTCCTTGGGCTTGTCCGCCAAAGGTTTGAAGTCGCACTTCATCAGGTGGATGTAGTACTCATGCGCCAGGGAGTAGAAGTCCAGCCCTGCCTTGTGGCGAAGCTGGTACTTATAGTCATATATATTATACGCGCGACGGCAGTAACCATAGAAATACTCCTTGGTTATGCCCGGATTGTAGGCTATGAAGCCTTCTAATATTTGTTTGTCGCTCATATCTCCATTTGCTCTGTTTCGTCTTTGAGGTTTCTCCCGAATGGCCATTCTGACCAAGGCCCGACGGGCGTACAAAGATACCGAGTTATGTCCTTTCAAAAGAAACTTTTCCTAAAAAATGCGTTCGCCGCTTAATTTTTTCCCGAGAAACATCTTCTTAACTAATAGAGACATGTTAGAAGTCAAAGTACAACCCACTAAAATAACCAACATTATGACAAAGAAGACTTTCACAACGGAAACAGAAACCATCATCACCGAGAAGACCACAACCACCACAACACCTGAAGAGAAGAACCTGAAAGACATCGCCCCAAAGAAGGTCGGCCGGCTCGACATGGTCATCGCCTTCGACACCACCGGCTCCATGGCAGCCTATATCGAGGACGTACGCCAACAGGTCGCCGACCTTATCCCACGCCTCTTCAAGGACAACGACGACCTGCGCCTGGGCATCGTAGCCTTTGGTGACTACTGCGACATGGACAGCAAGCATAAATTCGGCAAAGCCTACCAGTGCCTGCCGCCCACCAACAACGAGAACGACATCATCAAGTTCGTCCGCAAATCGGAAAACACCAGCGGTGGCGACGGCGACGAGTTCTACGAGCTTGTCATCAAGAAGATAGTCGAAGAGACTCCCTGGCGCCAAGGCTCCACCCGCAGCATCTTACTCATCTCCGATGCCGAGCCTCACGAGGTTGGCTACACCTATGAGGACTACGTCGTCTGCAACCAGATAGACTGGCGTCACGAAGCACGCAAGGCTGCCAAACAACGCATCAAGATTGACACCGTCACCATCTGCCCTCTGCCATGGTACCAGGAACTCTCTCGTATGACCAACGGCGTCAGCGTGCCCTTCTCTTCAAGTCACAACACCTCTGACCTCATAGTGGCAAGCACCTTGGCACGTGGCAGTCACAAGCAGAGAGTAGCGTTCGACGAGATGTGTCGCTGCTGTGCAGACCCCGAGATGGCAAGTGTCCTCGAGAGCTACCTCAAGGAACGAGAGGACGAGTAAGCATCAGCACATCAGGCTACAGGCCAGATGACAAACGACAGAACCTGAGCTACAGGCCCAGGTTCTGCCGTTTATATATTAATAGGTATCAGTCAGCGCGTTATCAGTGTACGTAGCGTACCTGTACCTCGCGGCCCTGGGCATCCATGACGCGCAGCCGGAGCTGGCCGCCGTTGTGGTCAAAGTAGCGGGCATAGAGGGGGTGAAGCCCACGGCGCATGGCATGCTGGCCTATGATCTCACGGGGGCTGTGCTCGCTGTCATTGTCTACCACCATCTTGCCATCCAGCTTGAGGTAGCTGCCATCGTCCGACAGCAGGGCAAAGGTATAGATGCCATCGGCAGGAACATCGATATAACCAGTAATAATCAGACCGATATTGCCCTTAGCCTCAGCCGGTATCTCCACACCTGGGGTTACGTAGGTGCCATTCACCTTAGCCTGGTCTATCCCGGCACAGTCGGCACCCTCATAGTCGTGCCACTCGGCCGCCAGGCCGTCCTGCACCTTGTCTGCCGTCACCGCGGGAGCATAGTCTTCCTTCACATAGCTACACCGGGCCACATCGCCCTTACGGCCGCCTACCCCGAAGGTACGGAAGGCATAATGGGTGGTCTGGCTGATGGTCATCGGACCGGTGTACTGGGGCGACGACAGCTGGGGGAGGGTGCCGTCGGTGGTATAGCGTATAGTGGCCGATGGGTCGGCACACTGGATGTCGACCACTCCCTTATCGGTAAAGGCATTGACGGCATAGAAGCCCGTCAGGTCGGGTATGCGGTAAGCTACGCCCAGGTTCTGCAGCCGGGGCAGATGAGCCACCATACGCTCGCGGAAGTTGTCGAGGTTCATCCTGCCGGGGCTACTCCACCCCAGTTCGGCGATGGCCAACATACGCGGGAACGCCTGGTACCACATGCGGTCGTACGACGGTACCCACTCGGTCCACAGGTTGCCCTGCACACCCAGGATGAGCTTCTGCTCCTGCCCGTTGAGTCCCTTCATGGGGTCAAAGTTGTAGATGGCGGGTATCGAGGTGGCTGTTTCCTGATAGTCTATATAGAACTCCGAGTTGGGGGTACATATCACAGGATTGCCCTGGGCCGTGGCCTTCTTGGGCGACTCTGGAGCCCACGAGCGCCACCACATGACCACCGAGTTGGGGGTAAGCCCACCCTCAATGGTCTCGTCCCACCCTATCATGGTCTTTCCGTGGGCATTAAAGTAAGCCTCCATATAATGGTTAAACCACGTCTGCAACTGCTGGGTGGTCTTCAGTCCATGGTCGCGCATGCGTTTCTGGCAGTCGGGACACGTCTTCCAGTTCTTCATGTCCACCTCATCGCCGCCGATGTGTACATACTTAGACGGGAAGAGGTCGAACAGCTCGGCCCATACATTCTTGCAAAACTCGAGCATGGTGTCCTTGCCTGGGCACATAGGGGTAGTAAAGAGCTTGCCCCACCCCGTCTGCTTGTAGCACGACAGGCCGTCGTAGTTGCTGATGGCCATCAGACTGTGACCCGGCATATCTATCTCGGGTATTACCTCGATGCCGCACACACGGGCATAGTCCACCACGTCGCGCACTTGCTGCTGGGTATAGTAGCCACCGTACTCCACCTGGCCCTGAGCACCGCGCCGGGTCTTGCTCTGCTGTATCTGCAGGTCGGGGGCATCCTCCTCCGAAGCCCGTCTGATGCACACCGAGTCCTGGTTGTTGTAGGTACGCCAAGCCCCGCGCTCGGTGAGCAGTGGGTAGCGCTTTATCTCGATACGCCAGCCCTGGTCGTCGGTCAGATGCCAGTGCAGCTTGTCTATCTTGTAGAGGGCCAGCACGTCCAGGAGATGCTTAATCTCGTCGACCGTGAAGAAGTGGCGGGAGCAGTCGAGCTCCATGCCACGCCAGTCAAAGCGCGGACGGTCATTGACCGTCACACAGGGCACCGCCCACGAGCGTTTTACCACCTGGCCCCGTTCGATGTCGGCAGGCAGCAGCTGGCGCAGCGTGGCTATGCCGTTGACCACCCCTTGGTAGTCGCCGCCCACGATGGTGGCACCCTTGGCCGTAACGTCGAGCGAGTAGGCACCTACACCCTTAGACGGGTCGAGCGACAGGCGCACACTGCCCCGTCCCTTGGCGATGGCCCACCGGTAACCCGTGGCCGTGCTGAGCAGGTTGCCGAGGTACTCGGCGGCCGGGCGCAACTGGGCATTGTCGCAGCTTACGGTGGCCCCCTTCTTGATTATCCACTCGCCCGCACCCATGGTCATCTGGTCGGGCATCGGGATGATAGCGGGTTGCTGTGCCTGTGCCGACACGCCTATCAGCATAAGGCCGCAAACCAATAGTTTTTTTAAGCTAATTGTCATATTGTTAGGTTTTATTCTCTGCAAAGTTAGTGCAAGGCCGAGATACCACAAAGAAAAACGCCAAGTATTTTTCATTTTTCCACCCCAGCCTGGCCCACGACGGCTCCCAGCCATCCACGCGCGAAACTCCAGGAAGCATGAAAATGGCGGATACGACCACGCGCACCCGCCATTCTACCTATAAATCACAACTTGCTTATTTCTCTAACAGGGCAGCAGCACACCACAGATAGGGGGCCTGACCGTGATAGTCGCCGGGGTGGCGCTTGCGGTCATAGTAGTACTGCTTGTCGTTCTTCTTGTTGGTACCCTCGCACACATTGAGCACATCGGCGTTGTCGTTGATGTAGTCTACCAACTTCATCCAAGCCTTGCGGGCCAGCGGGGCATACACCTTGGCATCGAGCCATCCGTTCTTGACTCCGTAGATAACGGCATAGGTGAACATGGCCGAGCCAGAGGTCTCTGTCCAGAAGTCGGGCTGGTCTATGAGCTGGTTCCACAGGCCCTCCTTGTTCTGGTAGGTACGCAGCGAGTTCATCATCTTCTGATAGCCCTCCAGGATGCGTGCCCTGCGCGGATGGTCGGCAGGCAGCAGCCTGAGCATCTCGGTCATTCCGGCCGCCATCCAGCCGTTGCCGCGGCTCCAGTAGAAAGGCACGTCGGGGGCGTGGTAGAAGAGACCGTTCGCACACTGCAGGTGGTCCAGATAATAGGCCATCTCGTCGGCCGCGCGGTCCAGGTATTTCTGCTCGCCGGTAGCCCGGTAAGCCTCGGTCTGTACGATGGTTATCATGTACATATCGTCTATCCACATACGGGTCTGCCAGGAGAAGCCCTTGTCTGCCCAGCCCTTCTCAGAGACGCGGGGGTCTTTAGGACACTGCCACTGGCTGTCGGCGTAAGGCAGTCCCAGGTCCAGGTACTTCTTGTCCTTGGTGATACGGTAAAGGAGCAGGGGCAGACTGCCAAACATGTTAACGTCGACATGGTTCATAATGGGCAGGAGCTGTCTCTCAGGGCCGAAGAGGTGGGCAAAACGGCCCTCGAGCAGGCGGAGCAGACGGCTGTCGCCAGTAGCCTGGGCGAAAAGGAGCGAGCCACGCCACGTGAAGGTTTCAGGATAGCCTATCCACTTGCCCACATGAAGGGCATGACGGCTCACCACAAAGTGGTCGGCCAGCCGGACGCCTACCTCCTGAGGAGTATATCCCTTGGGAAAGTTAGTAAACTCTTTGGGCTGAGCTGCCGGCGTGCTCAGTGAGCACGCCAGCATCAGCATTATCATAAAAAGCAGTTTGTTTTTCATCTTATTTCAGTCTTATGTTATTCGTGCCGGTGTTCCAGCCGCTCACCTTGAGCTGGGCGGTGGCGGCAGCCTCCGAGGCGGTCTCTATCTCGACGGTCTTGGACGCGCCGGGGAGCAGCGTGAAGAAGTTGTCGGTATAGAACGTGGGACGCACGGGCGAGCCCTGGGCATCAAGCAGGTGTACCTGGTTGAAGAAGGCTATCTGCTTGCCTGCGTTGCGCAGGGTAACACGCAGCAGGGTCTTGCCGTCCTTGCGGGTGGTCCTGACGGTGGTCTTAACGACCGTGGCGGGCATGTCCTGCAGACTCTCGAAACCAGAGGTACAGGGACCGGTAAGGGTACTCTTACCCTTGTAGGCATCCTTGGAGCGCCAGTAGAAGTTGTCTGACACTACGCGGCCCTTGGCATCGGTAAGCAGCAGGTGGATAAAGTGTACCTGGGTAAGCGCGTCGGGGAAGGAGAGTTTCAGCACATCGTTGGCCACGCCGTCCTCGGGCACGTCCACACTCACGGTCTGTGCGGCCACCTTACGGCTGTCCAGGTTGTACAGGGTGGCGGTCAGACGATAGCCCTTGAGCGTCTCATAGGTATCGTTGGCCACCGAGACGGTGTTCGTGAGATAGTCAAACTGGGCGTGTATGGGCTCCAGCGAGTGCATGGTGTGGTAGAGCGAGGCCGTAGGCTCCAGCGTCCAGTCCCACTGGCGGGCGCAGACCTGCTGGTTGGCACAGTTGTGGTACCAGAAGAGCAGCCCCGAGCAGAAGCGGTCGCCGTAGTTCAGCTTATTCTCGTTCCAGCACTCCCAGATGCTCTTCGAGTTCATAGCGCCCACGAGCTGGGCCTTCTTGCAGTAGTCCTCGATGGTGGCGGGCTTGCCGTACTGGTTAACCATATCGGTATAGAGGGTAGTCATCAGGTGGAAACCGCCACCGTCCATATAGTCCCACACATCCTTGTTGATGGGCCAGAGGTCCTTGGCGGGCATCATCTCGCGGAGCGACTCGTAGACGGGCAGCGTGGGAGCGCCGTACTCGGGGTTGAAACCGTCGATACGGCTACCGCGGTCCGATGCGGTGTTCTCGTAGTGGCGCATGGGGTTAACCTGCTTGTAGGGACTGCCGTCGTGTATGCCGTCGCACTCGCTCTGCATCTGGTAGGGGCGGGTGCCGTCCAGACGGGTAATGAGGTCGTGGGCGCCGCTCACCTCTGAGCTCTCGTTAGAAGAGACGTAGAAGGCGAGGGAAGCGTGGTTGCGTATGCGCTTAACGGTAGACTCGACATTGAGCAGGTAGAGTCCCTGGTCGTGTGGATGGCGGGTGTCGCCGGTAAGCCAGAACTCCTGCCAGACCAAGAGGCCCAGCTCGTCGCACAGTTCGTAGAAGCGGTCGCTCTCAGCAATGCCGCCGCCCCAGAGGCGGAGCAGGTTGACACCACACTGGGCGGTCATACGCAGTTCAGCGTCCATACGCGCGTCTGAGGTACGGAGCATGGCTTCGGGAAGCCAGTTGGTACCACGGACGAAGAGGGGCTTGCCGTTAATGTAGAAGAGCTTGGACTTGTCTGGGGTGTTGCGCGAGACGGTAATCTCGCGGATGCCGAAACGGGTAGAGAGCGAGTCGCTCACTCGGCCGTCGACGAGCACCTTGAGCTTGAGCGTATAGAGTGGGTGGGCGCCCTTGTTGACGGGCCACCAGAGCTTGGGGTTACGGATAATGAGCTGCGCGAACTCCTTAGGGGCGAAGTGGCAGGTCTGGCGCTCGCCGCGGAAGAGGTTGAGCTTCTTGGCGAATGTGATGCCCTCGCCCTCTATCTCGCCAACCACCTCGCACTTAGCCGAGCCGTTGGTGGGGTTGTGTAGCTCTACGGAGATGTCCTCGTAGGCGGTCTTGTAGTTGTCTTTCAGAGTAGACTTGACAAAGGGGTGGCGCAGGGCCACCTTGCCGGTGGCGTAGAGGCTTATGCCACGCCAGATACCGGTATTGCGGTCGCGGATGCCGTCAGAGTAGGTGAAGTCCCAGCCCACGGTCATCAGCTGGGTGACGTTCCAGCCGATATTGCCATTGCCTCCGTTGCGAAACTCGCCCACGGCGCCCCAGCTCTTAGGCTTCGAGGTACCGGGCACATCGACCGGGCGTACCAGCACGGCGATGGCGTTCTTCTGGCCGACCTTCACAAAGTCGGTAACGTCGACATAGTCGTTGCGGAACATACCGGCCATGGTGCTCACGAGGTTGCCGTTGACCCAGATGTCGGCCCGGTAGTTGATGCCGTCGGGCTGCAGCCATACGGTCTTGCCCCGGAACGACGCGGGGACGTCGAACTCGGTGCGGAACCAGTAGGTATAGAACTCGGCCCCTACCTTAGAGATGTCGGGAATACGGTTGTTGCCTATCTTGTTGTTGTCGCCATAGTATGGGTCGGGGTACACCTTATTATATACTAAGGACCTGAGCACCGTGCCGGGCACTACTGCATCCATCCAGCTGCCCGTGGCAAAACCGGGCATAGACATGGCCTCGGCCGTAGCCTTGGCATCCGATGCTTTCAGCATCTTCCAGACAAATGCTCCCTGATGCTCGGCCTTGGAGTCAAGGTAGATACTGTTAGGGCGCTCGTTGCGGAACACGGGGGATGCCGTGGACAGCATCGCCGTGAAAAGGCCCAAAGCGAGAAAAGCTCTTCGCAAGTTCTTTGTCATAAGTTATAGGTATTGCGTTATTATCAGTTGCAAATTGTTTAACCATCGGTCTGCCAGGACCATGCCTGCCACCGATTTTTTTGCAAAGTTAGCCAAAAGGCACAAGGGTGGGGTGTACTTTTGTACACATCTTCGGAAATATAGATGGTATAAGACGCACTATGGTTAATTATCAAGGACTTACAAAATACTTATGCCGATTTTTTATAACGCCATAAATAGGTGTACGGCCACCGTCAGGTACCTATCTTCAGCAGCTGGCTCTCAAATCCGGCAGGGTCAATGGCTTTGTTGCGGGTACGAACCCTGTAGTTGTACACCGTGTTGAACGTGTAGTCGAGCACCCGGGCTATGCGGTTGTTGTCAGTTATGCCCAGACGTACGAGCGCGAAGATGCGCAGCACGGGTGTCAGCGAGTTGGGCTTGGTGGGCACCTGCCTGCCCTCGTCGGTCATCAGCGCATTGAAGTCCTCTACATAGGTGGGAAACAGCAGCATGAAGTTGTGGTCAAACTCCTCCTTGACCATCTTCTTGTTAAACTTGTCATGGAGCTGCTTGACCAGGCCCATGAGGGTGCCCTCCTGGTGTACCTTTATCTTCTGCTCGGCCACTAAGGCAAATCCGTCTATCTCCATGACCAGCTCTGACACGCGGTTCATGTAGTAGCCCAGATACTGGTTCTTGATGAGGTTGGCCTCGTCCAGCTGGCGGTTGGCTGCGGCCAGCTGTGTCCGCGAGTCGTACAGTTGCTTCGAGTAGCGCAGGTTTTGCCACAGGATGACCATCAGCGCCAGCACCAGTGCCAGCACTATGCACACCGCCCATACCAGCGTCTCCTCGCGGTTCTTCTCTATGGTCTCTTTCTGTCCCTGCAAGAGGGGCACCAGGCTGCCCATGGCGTTGAGCCGGTAGCGGGTGCCGAAATACTTGGCGTTGTCCATGGCGGCCATTAGCAGGTCCGACGACTTGTAGGCATCCTTGTACTGGTCAGAGAGCAGCTGGGCCAGGTCCCGGATGGCCACGGTCTCTACGATGGCATCGCTCACGTCGTTGTGTACAGACAGCAGGTAGTAATGGGTGGCCGACTCTACGTTGTGCAGGCGTAGGTCTATGCTGGCCAGCGACGAGTAGAGTATGGAACGGAGCTCCACATCGTTGGGCCTACACAGACTGAGCGCACGTATATAATAGGGACGCGCCTCGCGCAGCCTGTTCTGCCAGAGCAGTATCTTGCCCTTGACATAGAGGTTGGTCACGGGCGACTCGATGTAAGCCAGGGCACGGCTAAGCAGCTCGTTGCCCTGCTGCTTGTACGCTGACGACAACTGGGGGAAGTCGGCATAGTCGGCCAGGTCGTGCCAGATGCGGCCGCCATAGAGATACACGGCGGCCAAGACCGAGTCGGGCATCGAGGCGCTGACATGTATCGCGTCAAAGCTGTCCACAGCCTCCTTGAACAGGCCGCCCCGGCACAGGGAGTAGGCCAGGTATGCCTGGGCCTCGGCCTTGCGTGCAGGGTCGGCCATGCGGTCGGCCAGCGCCACCATGCGCCGTGGAAACTCTAAGGAGTAAGAGAACTTTACCAGGTGCGACTGCATGAAGAGCTGTTTATAGTCGGCATACTGCTGGCTGAGCGACCGGGTGGCCGAACGGGTCTCCAGCACGCGGGCCACGGAGTCTATATAGTGCGAGCGGGCCTCGATGAGGGCCTGGCGCTGCGGCAACAGGCTGTCTACCTGCCGGAGCAGCTTGGCGTTAGCCTCTGACAGGCCGCTGGGGGTGCCCTGCTTCTGGCCGTAGACTACGAAGCCTATCACGATGATGATGACCACGAGGCTCGCGGTTATCATATACTTGGAGAAACGTACTATCGGTTTAGCCATACTCTCTGTAGCTGTTATCTGAATAAGACCGGCTGCCCTTACCGGGCGATGCGTATCGTGTGGTCGCCGGCACCGAGCCATACGGCGGTGTGGCCGGGCTTAGCCAGCGGGCTGTCGGTTACTATGAGGCGGGCAGCCAATGGCCGGCCGTCGACGGTAATGCGGGCCGCGTGGGCCGACGGGATGTACACCAGCGCCTGGGTACGGGCCGGAACGCCCACCGACATGCTGAGGGCATCCTGGCTGCGTCTGAAAGCTGTGCTGACCGTGCCGCTCATGGTGGGAAACGAGAGCGATGCCTCGCGTAGCGTCACATACTGTGGCTCTATCTTGAACTTGCGCCAGCGTGGCTCCAGGGGCTGGGCTCCCATGAGCTGCTGGGCTATCACGGTCAGGCCGCCGCCGCTCCAGGCATGGTTAGACGACCCTCCACGGAAGCCGCGCTTACGGGCATCCCAGTATTCGAAGAGTGTGGGATAGTCCTTGTCGTTGACCATCGGGGCTATACGCTTCTGCAGGCGCGCCATGGCATACTCGCCCTGCCCCATCCGGAACAGTGCCTCCATGACATAGCGTTCCATATAGGGGCTGGCGTACTCCTGGCTCTTCAGCACCTTAAAGATGGCGGCATACTTGGACGCATCGGCTATGCCGGACAGTACGGCCAGGGCCTGTACGCGGTCGTCGGTGGCGCCCATGTACTCGGGGTGACGGTAGCTGTAGCCGTTCCAGCAGCGGTTGTAGCCCTCCTTGATTTTCAGCATGATGGCGCGATACTGGCGGGCATCGTCGGGGCGGCCGAGCAGGTCGGCGGTGCGGGCCATGCCCTCCAGGGCCATGTAGTGCCATCCGGCAAAGATGAGGCGTATGTCGCGGTTGTCGCCCCAGTCGCCCCAGAGCCAGGTGGCCTTGTAGGCTGCGGTGAGGCCAGTATCGTCCAGGGGGAAGCGCTCCAGATAACGGCGCACGGCGGGATAGACGGCGCGCAGGGTGGCTGTGTCGCCGGTGTTCATGTAGTAGTTCCAGAAACCGTAGACACCCACGGCGGCCAGCATCTGGCCGGGCAGCTCGCTCTTATAGTTGCCGGGCACGGGGGCGTGGAGCACACCGTTGGGGAACTGCCATCCGGCCAGCTCGAGCATGCCCTTGCGCATCAGGTCGGCCGAAGAGAGCGAGAGGGTGTAGAAAGCCTGGCTGGCAAGGATGACCTCGTCGCCCCACCACTGGGCGCGCTCGCGGTCGGGGCAGTCCATATAGGTGTCGCGCATGTTGACGCAGAGCGTGTTGAGTGCTTTCTGCCAGAAGCGGTTGTAGAAGTCGTTGTCGCAACTGAAGGTGCCCTGGACATAGGTGTCATAGCCTGTCTGGCGGTAGCTTACGCCGTTTACCGTAAGCCCCTTGGGCAGGTAGAGGATTATCTGCTCGCCGTTCATCCAGCCCAGCGACTCGTACTGCTGCCGTCCGGGACGGGTAATGTACTGGGCCCTGACGTTCCAGGTGCCTGCCATGTGGCTGTGGTTGGTCCATATATCTATGGTGTGGCCGCCCTGGGGGTCGGTGACGTCTATCACGGGGGTTACCTGCAGGTTGCCGGGCAGGGTGGCGACAACGGTGTCGCGGTCGCGTCCGGCATGCAGCTCGTAGGGGGCGGCCTTGACACCGTAGTCGCGGAACAGGGGGATGGGGCGGAGGGTCATCTTGCCCCAGGGGGCCGACTGCCATGTGCCTATCTCGGCCGACGGGGCGAAACCGAGGCGCCGGGGCTGGGCGGCGGTCTGCCATCCGTCGATGGCCAGGCGGGCGTCGTAGCGCAGGTTGCTCTCTGACAGGCGGTAGTTGGGCTGTTCGCCCGTGGCGGTGCCGTAGGCGGGATGGACGCGGCTTACCCACTCGCGGCCGGTGTCAAAGGCGGCATTGTCGGCGCTGACATACAGCCCTGAGCGGCCGCTGTCCTCGTGCGAGAAACCCGAGCGGCCGAAGTAGCACACCAGGATGGCCACGCGGTTGGTGCCGCGCTGCAGGTACTGGCCCAGGTCTACCTCGTCGTAATAGCTCTGGCCGGGGGCGGGGCCGCGCTTGAGCTGGCCCTCGAACACCACCAGGCGGCCGTTAATCCACAGCCAGTACTTGGAGTCGCAGGCTATGCGGGCCGTCATGTGGCGGGGCTTACGGCTGAGTGTTACGTCCTTGCGGAAGGCTATCCATGTGTTAGGCCGGTTAACACTGTCGCCAGCGGCCGTAATCCACGTGGCTCCGGCGGCATGTACGGCCAATGTGCAGAGACAGAACAGGGCGGTAAGAACTATATTGCGCATGCTACTTATTATTTATGGTAAAGATTGTTATACAAAATTACGAATTTTAAGGGAGTGGCCCAAAATATTTGGGCTTTTTGTGTAGCCGTCATAGAATATTAGGTAACTTTGCAGCACTTCCCGGCTGCCTTGGCGGCCCTAACAGACAGAGAATATGTCCATTATACGGTTTATAAAGAACTGGACGCTGCCGGTATCGATAGCCGGCGGCATCATCATCTATCTCATTTTTGCCCTGACACCGGCTCTCGACGGGGCCGCGCGGTTCTGCGCGCCCATCTGCGACCGCATCCTGCCGCTGTTCATGTTCCTCATCCTCTTCGTGACGTTCTGCAAGGTAGACTTCCGCCGCCTGGTGCCTGTAAGGTGGATACTGTGGGTAAGCGTGGTACAGGTGGCCCTGGTGGCGGTGGTAACGCTCATCACGGTAGAGCTGGGGCTGTCGGGGCGGAGCCTGATACTGATGGAGGCCATACTGACCTGCATCATAGGGCCCTGCGCGGCGGCAGCCCCGGTGGTTACGGCCAAGTTAGGGGGCAACCTGGAGCAGATGACTACCTACACGTTTGCCTCCAACTTTATCACGGCACTGCTCATTCCCATCTGCTTTCCGCTGATAGACCGCTCGGCCAGCATATCCTTTGTCCAGGCGTTTCTGACCATACTGCACGAGGTGTGCTCGGTGCTGTTGCTGCCCATGCTGATGGCCTATGTGGTCAAGCACACCATGCACCGCTTTCACAAGTGGGTCACGGGCGTCAAGGACCTGTCGTACTACATGTGGGGTGGGTCGCTGCTCATCGTGTCGGGTACCACGGCCAAGAACATAGCCCATGCTGACACCACGCTGGGGTTCCTGGTCATCATCGGGATGCTGGGCCTGCTGCTATGCGTCGTCCAGTTTGCCACGGGGCGGTTCATAGGCCACTACTTCGGGGTGACCACCGAGGCGGGGCAGGCTCTGGGACAGAAGAACACGGCCTTTGCCATCTGGATAGCCTACACCTATCTGCACCCGCTGTCCTCGATAGGGCCGGGGTGCTACATACTGTGGCAGAACATCATCAACTCGGTAGAGATATGGCACTACCGCAAGCACGAGGAGGCTG
>CAKPRX010000054.1 GCA_934183135.1 uncultured Prevotella sp. | reverse complement strand
GCCTGGACGAGTACGACTACGTCATCGACGCCATAGACAGCCTCAAGGACAAGGCGCTGCTGATACTGCGGGCCTGCCAGTCGCGGGCCGTCTTCTTCTCCTCGATGGGCGCGGCCCTCAAGCTGGACCCCACCAAGATACATGTAGCCGAGTTCTGGAAGGTGCGCGGCTGTCCCCTCGGCGCCGCCCTGCGCAAGAAGTTCAAGCACATGCGTGTGCGCCCCGCCCATAAGTTCCAGTGCGTGTACAGCGACGAGGTGCTGCCCAACCGCGGCGTCAACCACAGTTGCGGCACCAGCGCCTGCATGTGCCCCAAGGCCAAGGTAGGCCCCGGCGACCCCTCGCTGGTTAACCACGAGTGGTGCTCGTCCAAGGCACAGATTAACGGCACGCTGGCCCACATTACCGCCATCTTCGGGTTTACCATCGGCGGACTGGTGCTCAGCGACATCTACCGCCGCGCCCTGGCTCCGGCAGCCGGGTAGGCCCTGGCCCCGCCGGGCACCATGGCCATGGCGCCCGGCGCGGAAATAAATATAACGATTTGTTTTGTATTCTTGTCAACTTGCACTACCTTTGCAGATACATTTATTATAATAACATAAAAATACATTTATGATACTCTTCTTCAAGACTCAGAACGAGCATGTGATTGCGACTGAAATCGACCATCAGCCCAGTCAGCAGGAAATCGATGAACTCAGTTGGCTTTATGGCGACGCAACCTGCCTTGCGGAGCAGGCACTGCCAGGCTTCTATGTGGGCCCGCGCCGTGAAATGATTACCCCCTGGAGCACCAATGCCGTTGAGATTACCCAGAATATGAACCTCAGCGGCATTTCGCGTATAGAGGAATACTTTCCTGTCAGTTCTGAAGACGCCGACCACGACCCCATGCTCCAGCGCATGTACCATGGCCTGGACCAGGAGGTGTTCACCGTGAACCACCAGCCAGAGCCCATCAAGTACGTAGACAACCTTGAGGAGTACAATGAGCAAGAGGGCCTGGCCCTGTCGCCCGAGGAGATAGAGTATCTGCATAAGATAGAGGCGCAGAACGGGCGCCCGCTGACCGATTCGGAAATCTTCGGTTTCGCCCAGATTAACTCTGAGCACTGCCGGCACAAGATTTTCGGCGGAACGTTCATCATTGATGGCCAGGAGATGGAGTCGAGTCTCTTTGCCATGATCAAGAAGACCACCAAGGAGAACCCCGGCAAGATACTGTCGGCCTACAAGGACAACGTGGCCTTTGCCCAGGGCCCGGTGATAGAGCAGTTTGCCCCCAAGGACCAGTCCACGGCCGACTTCTTTAAGGTTGAGGACATAGAGAGCGTCATCTCGCTCAAGGCCGAGACCCACAACTTCCCCACCACCGTAGAGCCGTTCAACGGAGCCGCTACGGGCACCGGCGGAGAGATACGCGACCGTATGGGCGGCGGCACCGGCTCGTGGCCCATCGCCGGCACGGCCGTGTACATGACCTCCTATCCCCGTCTGAAGGACGACGATGGTAAGGCCGACACCCTGCGCGACTGGGAAGACCTGATGCCCGTGCGCCAGTGGCTCTACCAGACCCCCGAGCAGATACTTATCAAGGCCTCCAACGGCGCCTCAGACTTCGGTAACAAGTTCGGCCAGCCCCTCATCACAGGCTCGGTGCTCACCTTCGAGCATGCCGAGGACGGGCAGAAGCTGGGCTACGACAAGGTTATCATGCTGGCCGGCGGCGTCGGCTATGGCAAGAAGCGCGACTGCCTGAAGAAGGAGCCCCAGAAGGGCAACAAGGTCGTGGTGGTCGGCGGCGACAACTACCGCATCGGCCTTGGCGGCGGCTCAGTCTCTTCTGTCGACACGGGCCGCTATTCCAACGGTATCGAGCTCAATGCCGTGCAGCGAGCCAACCCTGAAATGCAGAAGCGCGCATACAACCTGGTGCGTGCGCTGGTCGAGGAGGACAACAACCCCGTGGTCAGCATACACGACCACGGTTCGGCCGGTCACCTCAACTGTCTCTCCGAGCTGGTCGAGGACTGCGGCGGCCGTATCGACATGTCCAAGCTGCCCATCGGCGACAAGACGCTCAGCGCCAAGGAGATTATCGCCAACGAGAGCCAGGAGCGCATGGGCCTGCTCATCGACGAGAAACACCTGGAGCACGTCCAGAAGATAGCCGAGCGCGAGCGCGCCCCGCTCTACGTGGTAGGCGAGACCACGGGCGACGCCCACTTCTCCTTTGTACAGGCCGACGGCAAGAAGCCGTTTGACCTGAATGTGGCGCAGATGTTCGGCCACTCGCCCAAGACGGTGATGCGCGACGAGACGGTGACCCACCATTACGAGGATGTCGCCTACTCGCAGGACAAGATAGACGAGTTCCTTACCCGCGTGCTGCAGCTCGAGGCTGTGGCCTGTAAGGACTGGCTTACCAACAAGGTGGACCGCTCTGTAACGGGCAAGATAGCCCGCCAGCAGTGCCAGGGCCCCATCCAGTTGCCCCTCTCTGACTGTGGCGTGGTGGCCCTCGACTACCGCGGCCGCAAGGGCATAGCCACCGCACTGGGCCACGCTCCCCAGGCTGGTTTGGCCAATCCTGCCGCAGGCAGCGTGCTCTCTGTCGCCGAGGCCCTCACCAATATAGTATGGGCCCCGCTGGCCGATGGCATGGAGAGCCTGTCGCTCAGCGCCAACTGGATGTGGCCCTGCCGTTCGCAGAAGGGCGAGGACGCCCGCCTGTACGCTGCCGTCAAGGCCCTGTCAGACTTCTGCTGTGACATCCATGTCAATGTGCCCACCGGCAAGGACAGCCTCTCTCTCAGCCAGCAGTATCCTAACGGCGAGAAGATTATCTCTCCCGGTACGGTCATTGTCTCTGCTGGCGGCGAGGTCTCTGATGTACGCCAGGTGGTTTCGCCTGTCCTCGTCAATGACAAGAACTCTTCGCTCTATCATATCGACTTCAGTTTCGACGCCCAGCGCCTCGGCGGCTCTGCCTTTGCACAGAGCCTCGGTAAGGTGGGCGACGACGTGCCCACGGTGGCTAACCCCGAGTACTTCGTCGACTGCTTCAACGCTGTCCAGGAGCTCATCCGCAAGGGTTGGGTTATGTCTGGCCACGACATCTCGGCCGGCGGTCTTATTACTACACTCCTTGAGATGACCTTTGCCAACACCGAGGGCGGTATGCACGTCAACCTGCACGATATAGATGACGACGACCTCGTCAAGCTGCTCTTCGCCGAGAATCCCGGTGTCGTTATCCAGGTGAGCGATGAGCACAAGCACGACCTGAAGGCCTTCCTGGAGGATGCCGGCGTGGGCTATGCCAAGATAGGCTATCCCGCCAAGGAGCGCAAGCTCGTCGTGAAGAAGGGCGACTATGAGCACACCTTTGACATAGACTCCCTGCGCGATACCTGGTACAAGACCAGCTACCTGCTGGACCGCAAGCAGAGCCGCAACGGCATGGCCAAGGCCCGTTATCAGAACTACAAGCACCAGCCGATACAGATGAAGTTCAACAACGACTTCACGGGCACGCTGGCGCAGTACGGCATCAGCGCCGACCGCCGCGCGGCATCGGGCGTGAGGGCTGCCATCATCCGCGAGAAAGGCACCAACGGCGAGCGCGAAATGGCCTACTCGCTGTACCTGGCCGGCTTTGACGTGAAGGATGTCATGATGACCGACCTCATCACGGGCCGCGAGACCCTGGAGGACGTTAACATGATAGTGTTCTGCGGCGGTTTCTCTAACTCGGACGTGCTCGGTTCGGCCAAGGGCTGGGCCGGCGCCTTCCTGTACAACCCCAAGGCCAAGGAGGCCCTCGACCGTTTCTATGCCCGTGAGGACACCCTCTCGCTGGGCATCTGCAACGGCTGCCAGCTCATGGTCGAACTCAATCTTATCAACCCCGAGCACCAGCACCGTGCCCACCTGCTCCACAACGTGTCGCAGAAGTTTGAGAGTGCCTTCCTGGGTCTGGACATCCCTCAGAACAACAGCGTGATGTTCGGCAGCCTGAGCGGCGACAAGCTCGGCATCTGGGTAGCCCACGGCGAGGGCCGCTTCGAGTTGCCCGAGCCCGAGAGCGCTTACAACGTGGTGGCCAAGTACAGCTATGCCGAGTACCCCGGTAACCCCAATGGGTCGGACTACAATGTTGCCGGTATCTGCTCTGCTGACGGCCGTCACCTCGCTATGATGCCGCATCTTGAGCGCGCCATCTTCCCCTGGCAGCAGGCTTACTATCCGGCCAGTCGCCGTCAGGACGAGGTTACCCCTTGGATAGAGGCATTTGTCAATGCCCGCAAATGGATTGAGAACCGCTGATGGCAAATTTCTATTGGGACTCGTTTAAGACGTTCTTCAAGATTGGCGCCTTCACTATCGGTGGGGGCTACGCCATGATACCTCTTATCGAAGAGGAGGTGGTTACCCGCCGGCAGTGGATAGCCAAGGAGGAGTTCGTAGACCTCCTGGCTATCGCCCAGAGCTGCCCCGGCGTGTTCGCCATCAACATGAGCGTCTTTGTCGGGTACAAGTTGCGCAAGGTGCGCGGCGCCCTGTGTACCGCACTGGGCACCGCGCTGCCATCGTTTATCATTATACTGGCCATAGCCATGTGCTTCCGCCACTTCATGGACGTGCCATGGGTGGCCGCCATGTTTATGGGCATACGGCCGGCCGTGGTAGCGCTGATAGCCGTGCCCACCTTCAACATGGCCAAGAGTACGGGCATAAGCCTCGTCAACTGCTGGATACCCATAGCCAGCGCCCTGCTGATATGGGCCGTGGGGGTCAACCCCATCTATGTGCTGTTAGCTGCCGGTCTCGGCGGCTACCTCTATGGTAAGTTTGTCAAGCCCACTGAGCCATGATATATCTACAGCTGTTTATCACGTTTTTCAAGATAGGTCTCTTCGGATTTGGAGGAGGCTACGGCATGCTGTCGCTGATACAGGCCGAGACCGTGGTACACCACTCCTGGCTCTCCTCGGCCGAGTTTACCAACGTGGTGGCCATCTCGCAGATGACCCCGGGGCCTATCGGCATCAACTCGGCCACCTACTGCGGTTACAATGCCCTGCTCAATGCCGGGTACGGTAACGGCATGTGCGTACTGGGCTCACTGGTGGCCACCTTTGCCCTGGTGCTGCCCTCGCTGATACTGATGATACTCATAAGCCGTATGTTTATGAAGTACATGCACACGGCGCTGGTTCAGAGTGTCTTCGCCGGACTGCGCCCCGTAGTGGTGGGTATGCTGGCCGCCGCCACCCTGATGCTGTGTAACAAGGAGAACTTTGGCGAGATGACCGCCTCGCCCTGGCAGTTCTGGATTAGCATAGCCCTCTTTGTGGCCACCTTTGTCGGAACCCGCTATGTCAAGGTGGGAGCCATCAAGATGATATGCCTGGCCGCCTTTGCCGGTCTGATGCTCCTCTATTAAGTTCGCCGCCATGTCTATGAGTCGTCTGTTGCAATCCCTACTGCTCACCCTGGTGCTGGTACTGACGGGCCCCGTGTCCGGCAGCATGGCCCATGCGGCCCCGGCCAGGGAGAAGGCCCTCGTGGCCGAGCCCGTACCCGTGGGCCAACGCAGCGACGGCCTCTATGCGCCCCAGCAGCAGAAGTCGGGCCAGGCTGTTATCGGCGAGCGGCAGAACTGCCGCCTGAGCCAGCCACGCCTGCACGACTATCTGCCCACTACGGGCCCGCGTCCCACCCCGGCCAATGGCCGTGTGCCCGACTACGCTAAGTTTAATCCCTATAACCTTATTTCCCACGGTTGGCTCCGTCGCCAGCTCACGGCGAGCCATCCCCATGCCCAGGGCCGTTACTATGTGTACGCCCTGCGGCACATACTCCGTTAGCCATAGTGTAACCCTCTGTACCGGCACCCCATACCGGCACCGTCGCCGTTGTGGCGGACAGTGCCCCCATGGCCGTGTACCCTGTGGTGCGGGCCATGGTTACATACCCATTTATTAACTTACATATACATTACGATTATGGCTAATATTAACAAACTGGAGATGGGGCGTGCCCTCGCCTCTGACCCACGTATATCTACAACAAGCACTTTCTTCGGACTGAGCCACACCTCGGTCTATGTACCCACAGGCAGCAAGGTGGCCACCTACACTTTTGAATATCCCGCCGAGCGCGAGGCCAAGATAGAGAATCTGCTCGGGCTGACGGGCGACGCGCTGGCCCATGCCGCTGCCGACATCAAGACGCTGAGGAGTGATACCCTGGGCAACCTGCGCCTGGAAGCCTGTGTGTCGGCCGACCACAAGTTTGCCGCCTTGCAGCTTTTCAGGTACTCCAACTTCGAGGCCACACCGCTTAGCCGCCTCGCCGTGTACGAGGATGCCGATGCCGCCACCATTGCCTCGCTGCTCTGAGTCCTTTAGTTGCACTTGTTTATAATGACGAGGGGCAAACTGCGGCCGTATGGCCTGCGGTTTGCCCCTCGATACTGATATGTCTATGACTTACTTGTCGCCATAGGCATCGGCCAGAGCCCGTTCTATCTTCTCTATCATCACCGTCGACACGGCTACCCGTCCGTCGGGCCCTATCAGGTAGAGCGTAGGTATCCAGTCTATATGGTACAGCTGGTCGCTGGTGGTCTCCTTCTTCCATTTGCGTAGCTCGCTGTACTGGAACCATGTCATGCCGTTGCCAGTCAGATACTGCTGCCATGCTTCGCGGTTGGTATCGTACGAGATGCCCGCCATCTGCAGCCCTTTGCCGGCATAACGCTGGTAGATGGCTTTCAGCGCAGGTGTCTCGCGCCGGCAGTCGGGGCACCACGAAGCCCAGAAGTGTATCAGCACATACTTGCCACGCAGCGCGCTGAGCCTGACGGGCTGCCCGTCGGTGCCCGTGCCCACCACCATGTCGGGGGCCTCGGTTCCTGCGGTCAGCAGGCGGGTGGCGTACTTGGCATCCAGATCCTGGGCCGATGCCGTGGTCATCAGGGTCATCAGGGCCATCATGGTTATCAATATTCTTGTTCTCATACCTTATATAATATAAATTACGACTACAAAAGTAGCCAATTCTGCGTGTCTGTCCGTCATTATGATGGTTAAATATGCGAAAAACTGCCGCGGAGTGAGCTTGTCGGTGGAAAAACAGAGCATTTTAGTGGAAAAAATGAGGAAACCTGTATCTCGTGTAACCTTTTTTTCATACTTTTGTATATTCGCAGTAACCAACGCCATTATGCCCATGAATCAGGATGTAGTCTATACGATGGTACAACGGCTTAACACCGAGCTGATAGGCCCGGCACTGGTCTTCGTGCTGCTCGGTACCGGCATATACTTTACCATCCGCCTGCGCTTTGTCCCCCGTTATTATCTGCATGCCCTCCGCCAGCTGTTCCGCGGTGCCAGGGGCGGCACCCATGTCTCGCGCACGGGTGGTATGACCCCCGTGCAGGCCCTGTCTACCGCCATTGCCTCGCAAGTGGGTACGGGCAACATAGTGGGGGTGGCCATGGCCCTGCTGATGGGTGGCCCCGGAGCCCTCTTCTGGCTGTGGCTCAGTGCCATACTGGGCATGTCTACCAATTTTGCAGAAGCCATCCTGGGCCAGTTGTATAAGGGCCGAACCGCCGAGGGCCATATCGTGGGTGGCCCGGCCTACTATATCCGACGCGGGCTGCACAGCCGGTGGCTGGCCGGTTTCTTCTCCGTATTCTTTATCCTCGCCCTGGGTATGATAGGCATCATGGTCCAGGCCAACTCTATCAGCACGGCGCTGTCGTCGCTCTTCCCCGAAGAGGTGAACCCCCTGTGGACAGGCTGTGTACTGGCCGCCTTCGTGGGACTGGTTCTCTCGGGTGGCATCAGGCGCATCGCCCACTTCTCTGAAAGCGTGGTGCCGGTCATGGCCATACTCTTCATGGGCGGATGCGTGGTGTTTATAGCCTTCCATCTCTCGGCGCTGCCTGGTGCTGTGGCCGACATCTTCCGCCATGCCTTTACCCCCATGGCAGGGGCGGGCGGAGCCGCCGGTATAAGCGTGATGACCGCCGCGCGCTATGGGGTGAGCCGTGGGCTGTTCAGCAACGAGGCCGGGCTGGGTACCACGCCCCACGCGCATGCCATAGCCAAGGTACACAACTGCTACGAGCAGGGCATGATGGCCATCGTGGGCATCGGCGTAGACCTGCTGGTGTGTACGTTTACCGGTCTGGTGCTGCTGGTGTCGGGTGTGCTTGCCAATGGCTCTGGCATGGTGGGCATACAGCTCATGCAGAGTGCTTTCTGCTCATCCTTTGGTTTGGTGGGCAACTGGCTTATCGCCGTGTCGCTCTTCTTCTTCGCCATGAGTACCATCGTGGGCTGGTACTTCTTCGCGGCGCAAAATGTGCGCTACCTTTTCGGCGAGGGGCCCATCAAGGCGTACCGGCTGCTGGTCATGGCGCTGGTGGTGCTGGCCTCGGTGGTCGAGGTGCCGCTGATATGGGAACTGGCCGACACCTTTAACTTCTTCATCGTTATCCCCAATGTGCTGGCACTGTTCTGGCTGTCGCCCAAGGTGGCCAAGGAGGTCAAGCGCATGCGCTTCGAACTGGGCCGCCTACAGCAGAAGCGGCGCGGCCGTGGGCGACAGGGGTAGGGAAGCTGTGGCTGGTTCTGCATACCCTTATCTTTCAGGACTTATTAATAACACTGGCTGATGGGACTGTCGTCGGGCGTGGCGCTCAGACTGAGGGTCAGGTCGGCCTCGTCGCCACTGTCGGGAGGCGTGGCGGTGAAGAGCGTGACCGACTTGGTCGTGGTGGCGTTGCGGCTGATGGGCAGATTGGCATATTCGGCCTGGGCCACCGTGCCGCCCTGTGCATCGAGTGCCTTGACGGTCAACTTGAGTTGGCCGGTATCGTTGTGTGGCAGGGTGTACAGTTCGAACCGCGTGGCGCGGCCAGCCATGTCGGCACTTACCGTCCGTACCTCGGTCTGGCGCGAGTTTACTACCCCGTAGCCAGTCGTGGCTCCTAAGGTAGAGCTTCCGCCCGTGTAGAAGAACTCCATCTGGCTTACCTGGGCCGGCATATTGTCTGTTATGTCTATACATAGTCGCGCCGTAACCCGCTGTAGATGCAGGGTGCAGTCGGTGGGGCCGCTCACGGTCAAGTCGGCCGTGCCCCAGTAAGTATCGGTTACCTTGTTGTCCTTGAACTTGATTTTGTCGTTGGTCTCTACCGACAGGTTGCCCGCCCCGCTGTGGGCCACGGTTACCACCCGGTAGCTGCCGGCGGGCAGGGCGAGCGTCAGTGAGCCAAATCCCTGGCTGCCAGCCGCCTGGTGCTTGGTAGTGTACACCTGTCCGCTGCCGTTAAGTATGATATACGATACCCGTGTACACACGTCGCCCAGTGCCACGGCTGTGGCGTCCGCGCCCGCCCCTATGGGCTGTTGCTCTATCTGCGCCACGTTCAGCCTCACTGTATAGCCATCGGTGACGCCCGTCTCCGGGTCGGTCTCAGATGACCCAAGGTTGGCTTTCTCGCACGAGGACGCGGCTAACGCAAGCACCGCGGTCAGCAGCAGGGGTAAGAGTATGGTTTTCATCTGTTAGTGTCGTTGATATGTTGATGAGTAATATACAAAAGTAGGCATAAAAAACCGTATCCGCCCCACCTGTCCCCGCTTTTTTTGCTCCGGCGGTGTTTTTAACTGGTCTTTTTGGAGGAAAGTACAAAGATAAAAGGGCAAAAAGGGATTTTGAAAGGTAAAAAAAGAGCAAGAGCAAAAAGCTAAAAAGCGCTCCCTACGCGCTGGCGCAGCCTTCCCCAGTGGCAGTGATAGTCACGGGGAATGGAGCGGCACCCTTTCCAATGCTTGGAGCCGTCATTAGCAGGTCGGAAGCCGTCATTAGCAGGTTAAAGGTCGCTCTTTTCATTTCTTGCGATGGTCGTTGTAAACAAAGTGGCTCACTACATATAATAAAGAAGCCATCAGCACGTTGTTATATCAGACAACCCAAGGTATGATGGGTGGTACTTAACGGCTTATGACGGCAATACGAGAAAAAATCATCGACTGGGCACGCGTGTATGTGCCGCAATTCAATGCTTGGGCAGCCCTTAAAAACATGGACTTTTACACTCAATCGCCTTTGAATGGCATCGATTCTAAGGTAAAAGGCATGATTGTGGGCATTAACCCAGGCTGTGGCGGAGTGTGGCGAGGCAGAGATAAAACCGTGGAGGAGTTCTTGGGCGGCAACCCGACCTGGAACGAGCGATTTGGAGCCGACAACCAGCCTGCTGGCGGATGGCGGCGCTATTTGGTAGGCGTACATACGTTTATGAATGTGCCTAAAGAGAGATGTCCTGATGGCATTGATGACGACTGCCAGTACGTGTGGACCAATGTAACACCTTTCTCGACGAGGAAAGCCAATGAGATACCGGCAGACTTAATACCCGTAAGTGTGCAGTCGATGTTGGAACTCATCTCAATACTGTCGCCAGAGCGGATAATGCTGTTAGGAGCTAACTCATACAGATACTTTGAGCGGTACGCAGCCCACCATCAGCAGGAGCGTGACATCTATTTCAGGAGCGCTTTCGCTCATGGCGCTAACATTCATATCGGCCGGATACACGGAGTGCCCTGTTACTGCATAGTACACCCTACGGGGCATTGGCCGGTCAGTCATAATTTTACGACAGAGGTGCTGACCCTGCTCCGTGAGATAGACACGGTAAGAAACGGGCGGGCCGTAAATGATGTGGGAGCCGTCATTGCAAGGCTGAACAGCGATGTGACAATTCAGAAACTGATAAACAGATAACGATGAACCAGAAAGTATATTTTGCCGGATCGATCCGGGGAGGCAGGGCCGACGCTGCCCTGTATCAGAGAATGATAAGCTATATCGAGCAGACCGACAAGGTGCTGACAGAGCATATTGGGAACTCGGAATTGAGTACCAAGGCCCGGACTGCGGCTGTGGACAGGAATATCTATGAACGAGATACCGAGTGGCTGAGGCAGAGTGACATGCTGATAGCCGAGTGTACGTGTCCCTCGCACGGCGTGGGCTACGAGTTGGCTTATGCCGAGGCGCACCAGATACCTGTCTACATATTTTATAACAAGGACAAAGCTAACATCTCGGCCATGCTGAATGGCAATGAGTACTTTGATATCATCCCCTACCAGTCTGAGGATGACATCTACCGCAATTTAGACAGAATACTGCGGCGATAGGTGCCGTAATGACGGTTCGCATCGTTGTGGCAGGCCCAGGCGGTGCGGTTGTGCTCAGCCTTTTAGGGAGTCGCGACCGGTGGGGCATACACAGAAAGCCCCCTGCCCATGGACAACCATAAGCAGGGGGCGGCTGTACTAATAAGAGACTGTGTGGGCCATCGCCATGACCCCAGTCGTTACACACATTAAAGATGTCTGATTATCTGCTGGGGTGTCAGCTCATTGTCGCGTACCATCTGCTGGTAGTCGTAACGGTCGTAGAGCCCCTTCTTGATGCCGAAGCAGTGGGTGCGCACATTCGAGCTGCCGTAGTAGCGGGCTATCTTCTCGCCGAAACCACCATCGAGAGCACCGTCCTCGAGCGTGATGACCGTGTGGTGGTTGGCCTTGAGGCTGCTGAGCAGCGCCTCGTCGATGCCCGTGATGTAGCGAGGGTTGACGAGGGTGGCGTCTATGCCGCGCTCCTGCCGGAGCAGGTCGGCCACCTGCTGCCCCAGCCCGTAGAAAGCACCTAAGGCCAAGATGGCCACCTGACTGCCCTGGTGGGTAACCTGATAGCGGTTGAGCTCGCTGTAGTCGGTGTCAAAGTGAGCGTCGCTATGGGTGACGCCACCGCCCGGAACACGGATGGCTACGGGGTGAGCCGTCTGCCTGATGCCCCAGGCCATCATGGCCCGGTACTCTTCCCAGCAGGTGGGCGCCAGGTACACCAGGTTGGGTATATTGCTCAGCATGGGAATGTCATAGAACCCTATGTGGGTAATATCGTTGAGCCCGAAGACCGAACCGAGAAACACGTTGATGAGGGCAGGGTTGCCGTTGATGCACAAGTCCTGCGCTATCTGGTCGTAGGTGCGCTGTATGAATGTGCTGTACACATTGTACACCGGGCGGAGGCCCGCCTTGGCCATACCCGATATCATGGCCACCGCCTGTTCCTCGGCTATGCCCACATCGACAAACTGCCGGCCAGCCTCTTCGCGCAGCGGACGGGTAAAGCCGGCTACGGTGGGCGTGCCCGATGTTACGGCCACCAGCAAGGGGTCTTTCTTCATCTCGGCCAGCAGGTACTGGCCCGTCAGAGTACCATAGTCCTCGGCAGTCGATGCGTTGAGCAGCTCGCCGGTGGCTATATCGAACGGCATACTCCAGTGCCAGCGCTCCTTGTCGTGTTCGGCGGGCGCGTAGCCCTTGCCCTTGAGCGTGTGTACATGGACTACCACGGGGTGGTCGGTGTCGCGGACCTCGCTGAGGGTGCTGATAAGGGCCTGCAGGTCATTGCCGTCGGCCACGTAGCGGTAGTCCAGTCCCATGGCACGGAAGAGGTTGCACTCGGCCTTGCCCTGGGTGTCGCGCAGCAGCTTCAGGTTCTGGTACAGGCCGCCGTGGTTCTCGGCGATAGACATCTCGTTGTCGTTGACGATGATGATGATGCCCGTGCCCAGTTCGCCAGCCTCGTCCAGACCCTCTAAGGCCTCGCCGCCGCTCAGTGAGCCGTCGCCTATCACCACCACGATGTTCTCGTGGGTACCCTTGATGTCGCGCGCCTTCTGCAGACCCGTGGCCAGGGAGATGGATGTCGAGGTGTGGCCCAGCTCGAACTGGTCGTAAGTGGGCGATTCAGAGGGACTGCTGTAGCCCGAAATCTCGTTCAGGCGGCCGGTGTCGCAGAAACCGAACGCGCGGCCGGTGAGCATCTTGTGGGGATAGCTCTGATGGGACACATCGAAGACAAACTTGTCCTCGGGACAGTTGAACACGTAGTGCATGGCGATGGTGGTCTCCACGATGCCGAGGTTGGGGCCTACATGGCCACCGATATGGCTGTCGCGGTTAAGGATGCCGTCGCGTATTTCGCCGGCCAGTGCCGTCAGCTCGTCGATGGAGAGCCGCTTTATGTCCTGGGGGCTATTGATTTTCTCTAAGTACATGGTTCTGAAAAATTTTATGATTGTGGTGCAAAGGTATTACATTATTTATAAACGGGCTTTACATCGATTACAGAATTAAAAACCATTTTTACGGAAAACCCATCTATGCCCATTTACACCTTAATATATATCGCGCGCGCGAGGGAAGTGTCTTCTCCGTTTGTGGCCGCTGCCATCGGGCCGTCCGTGAGGGCTGCCGCTCGTGGGGCGCGGCGTGAGTGGCTGGTTTAGACGGCATCTGCCCTGGCCACGGGCTGCCATAGGGCTAACCATGATGGTGAGCGCTATGACTGTCTGTGACCAGGGCAGGTATCGTAGTAATCAGCGGGATGCCGGCGCTTGTCGGCCGACGCGCATCGGCTTACGGCAGAGCCAGTTCTATGGGATAGCGTACCTTGTCTTGCTGCTTCTTGAACGCTGCGTTCCAGTAAGTAAGGGTGCCCTGGACATCGCCGCTTATGGTGCGATGGCCATCGGCGGCAATGTGTTCCTTCAGGTAGTCGCAGCCCTTGATGTCGCGGTAGGCGGGGTTGGGATGGGCAGGCTGTACGGGGCGCCCAAGCTCAGACTTCGGTCTCTGGATAATCTGGCCGTCCTCTCTGGTATATTCGACATAGTTTCGGTCGGATGGAACGAACAATACCGGGTGCCCTCCGAAACTGTACGGGCGATAGGCAAGCCGTACTATTTCGAGCGATTCGCCTGCTCGCCTGTAGGCAATGTCCATCAGCACGTGGGCATCGTAATGGTCCAGCTGCGAGTAGACCAAGTAGGTGGCCGTAGTGGTGTCGCCCTTGCAGTAAACCATAGGCTGTATGGGCTCCGCGAACCATGGAAGCGATGCTACCCTCCATGAGTATAGGGCGTAATCGTTGTCTTCCTTTTGGGGATGACTGGCATTATACGCCTGGGCTTCCCTTGCTTCTTTTAGGATGGCGTCTATTTTCGTCCTGTCGAACGCTATCCGTTTCAGTGGCGACCAGTCTAAGGAGTCGGCCTGGGCGTTGGCATCCAGGATGGTGGCTATCTCGGTGTCTGTCAGGATTTGCTTTACCCATTCGGGAGCCTGACTCTTGTATCGCGCCCGCCGTTCCTGGTTGCGCTTCTTGTTCTTGTCTGCTATTAGGCTTAGCTTGATGGGATAGCCTAAGGGGTTGCAGCCGTCGGCGGTGATGACTTTGTGGCTCGTGTGGTTGACAAACATGTAGGTGGTGCAGGGCTTGCCATCGACCGTCATGGTCAGCTCGTAAATGCGGTCGCCTTTTCCGATGTTGCGCGCGGCTGAGCGGAGTGCTGTCTTACGTTCTTTTTTCAGCTCGTCGGTCTCCTGGCTGTACGGGAGGAAGCGGTAGGAAGAGCGGCCGTCCAGCACCCATTTTCCATTGACCCTCTCTGGGGCTATGCTGGCTATGCCCCCGACAGGCGGGTTCTCGTAGTTCTTTGTAATGAGCTGCTGCACCTGTTTGGAAGATGTCACCTCGCCGACATACTTCCATGTAATGTCTTTTATCTGCACGCTCTTTTCCCTGTCTACGTACCACGTGATGTTGTTTCGTAGGTTGACAAAGTTGTCGCTGTCGCATACCACTTTGCGCCCATAATCATACAGACTGACAGACCTGGTGCCGGGTTGGCTGAAGCTGGGGCTGGCCAGGCTTAGGCAGCATCCACAGAGTAAAAATAACTTTCTCATCGTTCTTAATTAATAGGGTTAATAAATCAGTGAATTTATTTTTAGCTTGTAACAGCGTCCTCTGTCTGTGTAATGGCTCTCTCGTAGGGGCCGAGGTGTAGTATATCTATGGCAAAGATAGTGCAAACCGAGCGGCATGAGCTTGCTCAGATGCCCGAGGTGCTGCCTATCTTATGCAAAGATAGTGCAAACCGAGCGGCATGAGCTTGTTCGGATGCCCGAGGCCCACCTTTCTGTTGCAAATATAGTGAATAAAAATGGGGGGTACTCATGGGATGTATTTTTGGGTATTTTTAACTCTTTCGTGCTTGTTTTCAGCCCAAAAGGGGGCGTAAGCAGATAGGGGTAGATACTTGCAGGGATAGCCGTAGCCATCCCGTCAGGCGCAGTGATGGTGACGGTGAGCGCGTAGACCATCATTAGTCATCCCGTGATGGTCTTGGCTGAAGCGGGAGCCGCAATGGCCAAAACCGACACGATGGCCCTGAGTGGGGCAGAAATTGGGGCGTAACTAAACTTTTTCTGAAAAAAGCTGGCAGAAAATTTGGCGGTTTCATCAGAAGTAGCTACCTTTGCACCCGCAAGTTCGGGATTTGGCGCAGTTGGTAGCGCACACGTCTGGGGGGCGCGAGGTCGCTGGTTCGAGTCCAGTAATCCCGACACAAGTCAGAAAGGCTGTTGTACAGAGAGTGAAATCTCGGTGCGCAGCCTTTTTTGTATACTTGTAGTTGGCTGCGGGGGCTGGCGCGACCCGCTCGGCGATAGAGATAGGGGTGTATAAAACAAAAAGAGTTACAGAAAAATCTGTAACTCCTCTCTGTAGCGGGGGTGGGACCCGAACCCACGACCTCCGGATTATGAATCCGACGCTCTAACCAGCTGAGCTATCCCGCC
>CAKPRX010000053.1 GCA_934183135.1 uncultured Prevotella sp. | reverse complement strand
GCCGATTTTCAGTCCCCTCTATTTTGCGTAAAATCGACCGCGGGCACCGCCGCGTCCCTCTGCCCGACGCTACAGCGACTTTCCGGAACGCAGCCAGCCCCCATTTCTGCATAAATATACATTAATGGGCTGTTGATAATTGAACAATATTTACAAAATAATCAACTCTTCATTTCACCGGGACGGCTACCGCCACCCCCATGGCCGCCGTCCCTCCAGCCAAGGCCTGCCAACATTTTCCCACCCATCCCAACGGGAGCGAAAGCGGCCATCGGGACTGCCACCCGCATAACCGCCACGAAAAAAGCCACGACAAACGCATTTTTTTACATTAATAATAAGGTGAAATAAAATTAAAATTGTAACTTTGCAAGAACAAGTAATAAACGACAGAGTATACTACATGTCACAATATATTAACTCGGCAGATAATACCATCACAACCTGGGTTATCCTCGGCGACTTTGCCATCCTGAACATTGTCTTCGCGACAGTGTCGATGGGACTGCACGCGCCCGAGGGAGTCACGACGTGGATGGGGCACACCCACAGTCTGCTGTACTTCAACCTGGCACTCGCCGTGAGCGAGTGGCTGCGCCAGCCCACCGTAGGCCAGCGCATGGCCACCTACCGGCGTCAGCTGGCCGACACCAGTATGCTGGTACTCACCCACGTAGTCCTGCTGGCAGCCCTGCTCTACGCCACTGGTTACACGGGGCCGCTTGCCGCCATGACGCTGCCCCTCGCGGCCGCCGAGTGGACAGTACTGACGGCCACACGCATGGGCGAGACGGGATGGGCCGGACACACACGGATGGCCGAGCGCAACATACAGAACGTGGTCTTCATCGGCGACACGCCGGCCGGCCGGTCGCTATACGGCAAGCTGCAGCGCGCCTCTGCCTCGGGCTACCGCCTGTCGGGCTACTACAGCGACCATGCCCGTCCCACAGACCACCAGGACAGTTCCGCGCCCGCGGCCAACTATCTGGGCACGGTGGCCGACTTCCTCGCCCAGCACCCCGGCGGCGGCGACGCTCCGACCGGCATCAACTGCCTGTTCTGCTGCCTTCCCCCGCACGACACCAATACCATAGAGCGGCTCATCCGCTTCTGCTATACCCATACCATCCACTTCTACTACGTTCCCAGCGTGTGCAACGACTTCCAGCTACGGCTCAAGCCCGAGCGGATGGGCGAAACGCTGCTCTATACGAGCTACCGGGAACCGCTGCTCTACTCGCCTACCCGTATAGTAAAGCAAGTGGCCGACACCGTGATAAGCGCCGTGGTATGCGTGGCCCTCATCCCGCTGCTGCCCTTTATCGCCCTGGGCATCAAGATGCAGAGCCGCGGGCCCGTGTTCTTCTCCCAGGCACGTACGGGACTTGACGGGCGCACCTTTACCTGCTACAAGTTTCGCACCATGCACCTGAACCGTGAGCAAGACACCCTGCAGGCCACCGAGAACGACCCGAGGATATTCCCCTTCGGCGCGTTTCTGCGTAAGACCTACATGGACGAACTGCCCCAGTTCTTCAACGTACTGCGGGGCGACATGAGCATCATAGGCCCCCGCCCCCACATGCTCTACCACACCCAGATGTACAGCAAACTGATAGACAAATATATGGTTCGCCACTTCTACAAGCCCGGCATTACCGGCTATGCCCAGGTAACAGGCTTCTGTGGCGAGACCCACGAACTCTGGCAGATGGAAGAGCGTGTACGGCGCGACATCTGGTACATAGAGCACTGGTCGGTCGGCCTCGACCTATGGATAGCTTACCGCACGGTGCGCTCTATATTCGTTCATAACAACAAAGCATCATAATAATATATATAAAAGGTGAAAGGTATAGTTCTTGCAGGGGGCTCGGGCACTCGCCTGTACCCCATTACCAAAGGGGTCAGCAAGCAGCTGATTCCCATATTCGACAAGCCGATGATATACTACCCCATCTCGGCGCTCATGTTGGCTGGCATACGTGAGATACTTATCATCTCGACCCCATACGACCTCCCGGGGTTCCGCCGGCTGCTTGGCGACGGGCAGGAGCTTGGCGTGAGGTTCGAGTATGCCGAACAGCCCAGTCCCGACGGGCTCGCCCAGGCCTTCCTCATCGGCGAGCAGTTCATCGGCGACGACAGCGTATGCCTGGTCCTGGGCGACAACATCTTCTACGGTGCCGGCTTCAGCGGCCTGCTTCGTCAGAGCGTACACCATGTGGAGGAGCAAGGCATGGCCACGGTGTTCGGCTACTACGTCAATGACCCCGAGCGCTACGGCGTGGCCGAGTTTGACGCCGAGGGCAACTGCCTGAGCATCGAGGAAAAGCCCGCCCATCCCAGGAGCAACTATGCCGTGGTGGGCCTCTACTTCTACCCCAACAGCGTGGTTCAGATAGCCAAGGCCATCAAGCCCAGCGCCCGCGGCGAGCTCGAGATAACCTCTGTTAACCAAGAGTATCTCAACCGCCACCAGCTCAAGGTCCAGACACTCCAACGCGGCTTTGCCTGGCTCGACACCGGCACCCACGACAGCCTGAGCGAGGCCAGTACCTTTATCGAGGTCATCGAGAAACGCCAGGGGCTCAAGGTAGCTTGCCTTGAGGAGATAGCCTATAAGATGGGCTGGATAGACAGCGACCGGCTGCGCCAGCTGGCCGAGCCCATGCTCAAGAACGAATACGGCCAGTATCTGCTTACATTGATAAAATAAAACAACTAATAATACATGGAACAGTTAAAAACAGGACTCCCTGAAGAAATTCAGGACCAAGGACAGAGTTCGCTGAACTACCAGCAAATTCTAAGGACTTTAATTCTCAACTGGAAGTGGTTCGTTTTGTCGCTCGTGATATGCGTGGGCATCGCGGCCATTTACCTGCGTTACACAACACCGGTCTACCAGGCCACGACCAAGCTGCTGGTCAAGGACGACGACAGCAACCAGCGTGGGCGGGCTGGCAACAGCATCGCGCAAGCCGCCAACCTGGGCATCATGGTCAACACAAACGGCTTTGACAACGAGATAGAGATTCTCAAGTCAAGACTGCTGGCCGAGCAGACCGTCAGGGACCTCAAGCTCTACGTAAACTACTATCGCAAGGGCAAGTTTAAGAAGTACAATGCCTACCATGCCAACCCCATCAACGTAGACCTGGACCCCACGCACCTTGAGATGCTCCACGCACCCATCAACCTGCTTATCAAGTACGAGGATGGCAAGTACCACATTACAGGCAAGTACATGGTGGTACGCGACATGGAGACCAAGGGCACTCCCTACGAGATAGACAAGAGCTTTAACCACCTGCCGGCAACCATCGCCACCAAGGTGGGTCTGCTGTCATTTGCCAATACCACCCAGCCCATGCTGCGCGACGGAGAGAGCATGATGGTAACCATCGTATCGCCCAACATGATGTCGTACAAGTACGAGAAGAGCCTGAACGTGGCGGCAGTGTCTAAGACCACCACCATAGCACAGCTCACCCTGAACGACGAGGTTCCGGCCCGTGCCACCGACTACCTGCGCCATCTGGCCGTGGTGTACAACCGCCAGGCCAATGAGGACAAGAACGAGGTGGCTAAGCGTACCGAGGAGTTCATCAACGGCCGTCTGGAGAAAATAAGCGGCGAGCTGGGCAGCACCGAGGGCTCGCTCGAGATTTACAAGAAGCAGAACCGCGTTACCGACATCAAGCTCAACACAGGCCAGGCCCTCCAGAACACCGACCTTTACCAGCAGAAACTGGCAGAGTCTCAGATACAGGTAGAGCTCATCACCAGCCTGCGCGAGACCCTGAATAAGAACAACGACTACGGTGTCCTGCCAGCCAATGTAGGCATTACGGACGCCTCGGTAACCACCCTCATCACCAGGTACAACGAGATAGCGCTGAAGCGTAGCGCCACGCTGAACAGTGCCTCTGAGACATCGCCGGCAGTGGTGCCGCTGACCAACCAGCTGGACGAGCTGCGCCGCAGCATCAACGAGGCCATGAACCAGGCCATGATGAACGCCGAGATACAGCGCAACAAGGTTTCGCAGCAGCTCGACAGATACTCAGGACAGGTTACCGAGACACCTGAGCAGGAGCGCATACTTACACAGATAGGCCGCCAGCAAGAGGTGAAGTCGGCCCTGTACGTAATGTTGCTCCAGAAGCGTGAGGAGAACTCTATCTCGCTGGCCGCCACGGCCGACAAGGGCAAGCTGATAGACATGCCCGAGGTAACGGGCAAGATTAGCCCCAAGAGCAGCATCATCCTGCTGTTGGCACTGGTTATGGGCATAGCCATACCAGCCGGCATCTTCTTCCTGCTCCAGCTGCTGAGATACAAGATAGAGGGCCACGAGGACGTGGAGAAACTCACCAAGCTGCCCATCATCGCCGACGTAGCCGTGGCCAGCGAGACGGCCAAGACCAAGGCCAACATCGTGGTACACGAGAACCAGAACAACATGATGGAGGAGATATTCCGCTCCATGCGTACCAACCTGCAGTTTACCATGAAGGAGGGCGAGAAGGTGATACTCTTTACATCGACCACATCGGGCGAGGGCAAGACTTTCAACACCGCCAACCTGGCCATCAGCTTCGCCCTGTTAGGCAGAAAGGTACTGCTGGTGGGTCTCGACATCCGCAAGCCACGTCTGGCCGAGCTCTTCGAACTCCATGACTCCACCCACGGTATCACGAACCTGCTGGTAAAGGACAACCCGACATGGGAGGACATCCAGAAGCAGACCGTGGCATCGGGCATTAACGACAACCTGGAAATACTGATGGCTGGCCCCATCCCACCGAACCCCTCGGAGCTGGTGGCACGCAAGAGCCTGGACACCATCATGGCCACCCTGCGCGAGCACTACGACTACATACTCATAGACACGGCTCCTGTGGGTCTGGTTACCGACACGCTGCAGATAGGACGCATTGCCGATGCCACCGTCTACGTATGCCGCGCAGACTATACGTCCAAGGACAGCTTCAACCTGGTGAACAGCCTGGCTGAGAGCCAGAAGCTGCCCAACATGTCTATCGTTATCAACGGCATAGACATGTCCAAGAAGAAGTATGGCTACTACTATGGCTACGGCAAGTACGGACGGTACAGCCGCTACGGCCACTATGGCAGTAAGGGCTATGGCAGCTACGGCACGTATGGCAGCTACTCCAACAGCCACTACGGCAATGCCAACGACAACTCAGTGAAGCGCTAACCAGCGCTTCTACTGAGCCTACCGTAGGCTTATATACATTACTAAATAGACACGTATGACCATAGCAGTAGATTTTGACGGCACGATAGTAACCCACGAGTACCCCAAGATAGGCGAGGAACTACCCTTTGCCACCGACACGCTGAAAATGCTCATCAGGGAGCAGCACAAGCTCATTCTCTGGACGGTACGCGAGGGCGAACTGCTGGACGAAGCGGTAAACTGGTGCCGCGAACGCGGCGTAGAGTTCTACGCCATCAACAAGGACTATCCTGAAGAGAAGAAAGAGTGGAACAACCACTTCTCGCGTAAGCTGAAAGTAGACCTGTGGATAGATGACCGCAACATCGGCGGTCTGCCCGACTGGGGCCAGATATACCACATGATACACGACAGGATTACCTGGAAAGACCTGTTGCGCGAAGCCAACCACGCCCGCACGGGTAACTATCAGGACCGGCCACAAAAAAAGCACTGGTGGCAATTCTGACACCAATGCTTGCACTATTCTATACAGCGCCCTACCGTCCATGCCGGTAGGGCGCGCTGTTTATATCAGTCTGGATGACACAGGACACCCAGGGGTATCGCCCTTTAGTCTACTACAAACTTGAGGACAAACAGAAGCGCCAGGACTATCAGCGTGGGGTTGAGGTCGGAGAACTTGCCGGTACAAGCCTTCATCACCACATAGCTAAGGATGCCCAGGCAGATGCCATCGGCTATCGAGTAGCACAGTACCATGGTAATCATGGTGATAAAAGCCGGAAACGACTCGCTGACATCACTGAGCTCTATCTTCTTGACCGAGTCTATCATCAGCACGCCCACCATGACCAGGGCACCGCTGGTAGCGGCGGCAGGAATAAGCAGGAAGAGGGGTGAGAGCAGCAGCGCTGCGATGAAGAACAGGCCCGTAACAAACGAGGTAAGTCCGGTACGGCCACCCTCGGCTATGCCCGACGCACTCTCCACATAAGTGGTGATGGTACTACTGCCCAACATGGCGCCACAGGTAGTACCGATGGCATCGCTGAGCATGGCCTCCTTGACACGGGGTATACTTCCGTCGGGCTGCACCACTCCAGTCTTCTCAGCCAGGCCCACCAGCGTGCCCACGGTATCGAATATGTTGATGATGAGCAGTGAGAAGATGACCAGCAGCATGTTAAGGTTGAAGAAATGGCTGAAGTCGAACTGGCAGAAGATGGGAGCCACCGAGTGGGGAGCCGACACAGGAATCCAGCCGTCGGGCATCGCTGTAACACCCATGGGCAGACCCACCACCGTAGCTATAATGATAGCTATAAAGAGGGCACCCTTGACACGGCGGGCTATGAGCACACCGCTCAGCACGATGGCCAAGATGCCCAGCAGCGCCTCGGGGGTAAACTTGCCAAGGGCTACGAAGGTATCGGGGTTAGACACCACGATGCCGGCGTTCTTCAGACCGATAAAGGCAATAAACATGCCTATGCCGGCCGATATGGAGTAGCGCAGGTTGCGCGGTATGCTGTCCAGTATCTTCTCGCGCACATTCAGAAAGGTTATCAGGATAAAGATGATACCCTCGACCAGCAGAGCGGCAAGCGACTGCTGCCACGAGAGGTGCATGGCCTGGCACATGGTAAAGGCGAAAAACGCGTTAAGTCCCATACTGGGTGCCTGGGCAAAGGGCAACTTGGCCATAAAGGCCAGCAACAGCGTGGCAATGGCCGAAGCCAAGGCCGTGGCCGTAAAGAGTGCCCCCTTGTCCATACCGGTGGAAGAAAGGATGGATGGGTTGACAGCAAGGATGTAACTCATTGTCAGAAAAGTGGTGGCGCCAGCGACAATCTCTGTGCGCACACTCGCCTTGGAAGCATCAAAGCCAAGGGCTTTAGTCAGTACATTCATTAGTTACACTTCTAAATTATGGTAAAACGTCTGTTAATGAAATTGCAAAAATAATAAGAAATGAGAAAACAGACAAGATAATGACAAGAAATATGCCCTAAAGTGTCAAAGCTATCAGTCCAGGACGCAAAATCCTTACAAATTGTGTCGGGATATGCCTTATTATGTCTACCTTTGTATAAGTCGGGCTGCACCTCGGCCATCTGAGCAAGCTCATGGCACTCTGTTGGCACCGACTTTGTATAAGTCGGGCTGCACCTCGGCCATCTGAGCAAGCTCATGGCACTCTGTTGGCACCGCAACCCTCACAAACCACATACTGATTATGGCTAAGAAAGCATATATAGAGAAGAACAGGGCCTGGCTGGCTGCCAAGGCCAACGAGGCCGACGTTCGACCGCTGCCCAAGGGCGTTTACTATCGGGTTATACACAGTGGCAGCGGAGAGGTTCACCCCACGCCGCGCAGTATCGTAACAGCTCACTACAGGGGCTCCACCATCGACGGGCGACAGTTTGACACAAGCTACGGAGGTGTGCCCCTGGCCATCCGGGTTTGCGACTTGATAGAGGGGTGGATCGTGGCGCTCCAGCAGATGGTGGTGGGCGACAAGTGGGAGCTGTATATCCCGGCCGAGATGGGCTACGGCAAATTTGCGCAGCCCGGCATCCCAGGCGGGTCTACCCTCGTCTTCGAGATAGAACTCTTGGGCATAGGCTGAAACATACCTGGCATCCGCTCATGTCCATAGGCGCCAACAGGCAACTTATCGTTTAGGCCGTAACGGGACGCCTGGCTATTCGCCAGAGGTAGCCATCCAGAAACCGCCGGCCCGCCGCCGTATACCGCAGGATGCTCTCTAACAGCACCATACCCACCACAGCGGTCAGAATGCCTAAGAGCACATCTATGATATAGTGGTGACCCGTATATACGGCCGTCCACCAGATGCCGACACATATCAGGGCAAAGACTGCCACCACCCAGCGACGCTGCCCGCTCATGGCGGCATAAGCCGTGGCTATAAGCATATACGCGGCATGGAGCGAGGGCACAGCGGCAAAGACATTGGCATTCTTGCCATACAGGGCGTGGAACACGGGTATGCCTGTTAGGGCATCGAAGCGCCCCAGGCCAGCCACATTGCCCGGCGTGTGGAGCACGGGTGTAAAGCCGTACTCCATGGCATACCATGGCGGGGCGGCGGGGTGTATATAGTAACCACAGAAGCCTAACAGGTTAACCAGCAGGAACGCCATCGAGAACCGCAGGTAAGCGCGGTTCTGCCGGCTGAAATACAGATAGAGCGCAAAGCCCAACGGAACGGGCACCCAGCACAGGTAGAAGAAGCCGGCCATGATGTCGGCCACGCCACAGTGGTGCAGGGCAAAATATTCGTTAGGCGTAAGTACCGTTCCCCCGGCCAGGGTAATGCCGAAGAGATGTTTCTCGGCCCCATACAGGCCACCCACGTCTATCGGGTTAACCCTATAGTTGGGATACAGCCGCATCCAGTCGTACGAGCAGGCAAAGACAACCCACGGCAGAAGGGCCAAGGCCACCTTGCGCGTCGGGCGGACGGCTATCAGCACTATATATAATATAATAATGTATATACTGAACATCGCGGTAAGGGTTACTTCTTGTCGCGCTTGGCCAACTCGTGGTAGCAATGAGCCACCCGCCAGAAAGCTGTCATATTGGCCAGCAGGGCTATTACGGCCATGCCACCGGCCAGCCACCACAGGCAGCCCGTGCAGCCTGCCGCCATGGCCACCACAGCGGTAATGACCACACGCTCAGGACGCTGCAGCAGACCCACCTTGCACTCTATGTCCAGACCCTCGGCACGGGCGCGCACATAGCTCACCATGACCGACCCCAGGATGGCTGCGTAGGTAACGATGCCTGTCCAGAACCAGCCCGCGTTAAGGAATACGACCGAAATGCCGAAGAGCGAGACCATCTCGCTGTACCTGTCGAGTGTGGAGTCCCACAGGGCGCCAAAGGTAGAGGACATGTTGCCCATGCGGGCCAACCGGCCATCCATCATATCGAACAAGCCGGCAAAGAGGATGGTGAAACCACCCCACCCGATAAGCGCCATACCACCAGGGGCATCGCCATCCTGCAGGGCTATGCCTCCGGCTATGAACAGCCCCGTGGCCACTATATTGCCCACAAACCCTATGGTGGTAACCACATTGGGGGTAATGCCCATGGCTATCATGGCCTTGATAATGGGGTTGATAACCACATAAATAAGTTTCTGTAAAAAATCTCTGTAGTTCATATCTTGTATCAATTACGTCTCTTAGACTGAAAAACATAGACACGCTGCATCTGGTAGTTCCAGAGCGTGGCCACCAGACAGGCCACCACGGTCTTGGAGATGATATAGTTGATGCCCGCGAACTCGGTAAGCAGATAGGTGCCCATGGTATTGAGCGCTATGCTGGCCACCCAGACACCCATGTAACGCAGGGCCACCCCACACTTACTGAGCCCAGCGGCCGAAAATACCCACCGGTAGTTGACGCAGCAGTTGACGACGCCCCCGGCCACTGCACCCATAAGGGTAGCATAGGCGTACCACACCCCCACCACCTCGGCCAACAGGACTGTCAGCCCGAAATCGGCTACCGAGGCTACCATTGCCGAGGTCTCGGCCTTGCAGAATGTCAGGATAGAGCGCCGCAGGCCTGCCATCTCAGATGCACCTTATTATAATAATAATTATCAGCGAGTAGATGCCGGCCAACAGGTCATCGGCCATCACCCAGAAAGCCCCTACGCGCCGGTCAAGAGCCCGGATGCCCAGGGGCTTCAGGATATCGAAAAAGCGAAACAGCACAAAGGCTGCGGCGGCATAGGCGATGCTGCCGTGGGGGCACACCACCAACGGCACCCATACGCCCACCATCTCATCGACAACCACGCGACTGGGATCGTCACCCCAATAAGGCTGTAGGCGTGCCGTGGCCCAGGTTCCTATCACAGTGAACACCACACACAGGACAAGGGTAGTCCACGCCAGCGCAGTAGCCGGGAGCCACAGCCCCAAGACTATCCATATAACTGTAGCCAGCAATGCCCCGGCCGTACCAGGCCCCCAGGGCCAGAAACCACTGCCAAACCCACTGCCTATCATGGTGGCAAAAAACGGTAAATGTGTTCTCATGGGTGCAAAAGTAGTGATTTTTCTCTGAAGAGTAAGCCAAACAATCGAAAAAAACATAAAAAGGTAAAAAAGTTTTCTTCTCTCGCAACTTATTGAGTAACTTTGCAGTCCAAAAGATTATTTTTGACGAAATGGATGACATCAGACAGAGAGCTACCATATATTCTGCTCTAAGGGTTATACCCTTGTTATTATTTTTATTTGCCTTCACCACCCTATCGGCCCAGAATATTACCGGCGAGGTGATAGATGCCGACGACGGAGGCCCCATTCCCTATGCCAGTGCATCCTACAAGGGAGAGCACATGGCCGTGTCGAGCGACGGTGACGGCAAGTTCAGCATAGAACGCCACAACGGATGGACCCTGACCATCAGTTCGGTGGGCTATAGTCCTGCCTCGGTAGCCATTACCCCCAACACCACTCACATAGTAATCAAACTGAAAAGCGCGACCCGCAATATCAACGAGGTGACCATCAAGGCCCGCCGCGCACGCTACCATCGCAAGGACAACCCTGCCGTAGAGCTCATGCGGCGCGTCATTGCCGCCAAGAAACGTACCAAGCTGGAAAACCATGACTACTTCCAGTACAACAAGTACCAGAAAATCACCTTTGGCCTTAACGACCTCAGCGACAAAGACCTGGAGCAGGGTCTCTTCAAGCGGTCGCCATGGCTGGTAGACTTTGTCGAAACCAATCCGTTTACCCAGAAGCGCATGCTGCCCATATCGGTTGACGAGACCGTGACCCAACAGATATACCGCAAGAGCCCCCGCACAGAGAAGACCATCATCAAGGGCCAGCGCAGTGACGGAATTAACAACGTGCTGCAAACCGGCGAGATACTCAACACCATGCTCAAGGAGGTGTTTACCGATGTAGACATATACGACGACCACGTCCGCCTGTTGCAGTACCCCTTTCCATCACCTATCGGTGAGACCGCCATTTCCTTCTACCGCTATTATATAGAAGATACGGTCTATGTAGACCGCGACCTGTGCTATCATCTGCAGTTTCTGCCAAACAACCAACAAGACTTTGGCTTCAGGGGCGAACTGTATGTACTGGCCGACTCGTCACTGCATGTCAAGAAGTGTAACCTGACCATCCCCAAGCGCAGCGATGTCAACTTCATAGACGACCTGAAGATAGTACAGGAGTACACCAAGCTCCCTGACGGCGAATGGGTACTCACTACCGATGACATGATAGCCGAAATGAGCATCATAGCCAAGGCTGCCAAGTGCGTGTGCATACGCAACACCCGGCTGAGCGACTATGCCTTTGACGAGCTACCCAAGAAACTGTTCAAGGGCAAGGCCAAGTCGCGGCATGAAGCCGACGCGATGATAAGGGACGATGCCTTCTGGGAGCAGTACCGCGCGGTGGAACTCACTAAGGGCGAGTCGTCGATGGATGCTTTCATTCACCGCATGGAGCAGTCCAGGAACTACAAGTGGATACTCTTTGGCATCAAGGCTTTCTTAGAGAACTATGTAGAGACCAGCAGCAAGAAGAACGGAAGCAAGTTTGACTTTGGCCCGGTTAACACGGTGGTGTCAAGCAACTTTGTTGACGGACTGCGGCTGCGCGTCAGCGGCCGTACGACGGCCAACCTGAACAAGCATCTGTTCTGGAACGGCTACTATGCCTACGGCACCAAGACAGGAAACCACTACTACGGCTCAGAGATAACCTATGCGCTGAACAAGAAGAAGAATGTGCCGTTCGAGTTCCCGCAAAGAAACATCATATTCGAGTCGGCGCGCGACGTGATGTCTCCAGCAGACAAATACCTTATCCACAACAAGGACAACATGTTCATGGCATTCCGCGTGCAGAAGGTTCAGCAGATGTACTTCTACAACAGACAACGGCTGGCCTTCAACTACGAGACAGACTGGGGCCTGAGATTTAACACGGAAATCAAGGCTGAAAGCAATGAACCTACAGGCGACCTGTACTTTAAGCATGTGGACAACGGAAGCATGGTGAACAAGATACGGACCACGGAGCTGACTGTAGGCATCAAGTACTGCCCGGGGCAGACCTACATTAACACCAAGCAACAGCGCTGGCCGGTTAACCTGGACGCTCCCGAGTTCACGGTAAGCCATACCACCGGCCTGAAAAACTTCCTCGGTGGCCAGTACAAGCTCAACCTCACCACAGTAGGCATCTACAAGCGCTTCTGGCTGGGCAGCTGGGGCTATATAGACAACCACCTGAAGGGTGGCGCCCAGTGGAGCAAGGCCCCATTCCCGCTACAGATTATGCCGCCGGTCAACGTGTCGTACTTCGAGTTGGAGAACACTTTCTCCATGATGCGCAATATGGAGTTTATCAGCGACCGCTATGCCTACTGGGCCATCTGCTGGGACCTTAACGGCAAGCTGCTGAACCGCATACCACTCATCAAGCGACTCAAATGGCGTGAGTACGTGGCTTTCAAGGGTATGTTTGGAACGCTCACGGATAAGAACAATCCCACCCTGGCCCAGAACCAGGGCGACCCGATGCTCTTTGAGATGCCGCGCGACAGCTATATCATGGACAAGAAGACGCCCTACATGGAGATAGTGGCTGGCGTACACAATATATTCAAGTTCTTCGGGGTAGACTTCGTTCACCGCCTGAACTACCTCAACAACCATGATGTCAAGAAGAACGGTGTACGATTTACTTTCGCCATGTCGTTCTGACAAGGCCATAGGGGCCCAAGGCTCCATGGCTCCACCCCACCAGGATATAACCTCAATAACACCCAGAAAAATGGACATACTGCTTGCAGACAAACAGGGAATTACCCAGGCCGGCCTGATGTACCTATGTACCCAGGCTGGCTACCCATTTAAGGTAACCGAGGACAAGGCCGAGGTGATAGAGGGACTCAAAGCCACCCCTACGGCTACCGTGATACTGGACTACACCCTCTTTGACATCAATGATGCCGCCGAACTGCTCATCCTCAGTCAGCGGTTCCCCCTGTCGTCGTGGATTCTGTTCAGCGAAGACCTCAGCATAGACTTTGTCAAGATAGTGGCCGCCAGTAACCATCAGTTCAGCGTGCTCCTCAAGGAGTCGTCGCTATCAGAGATACGCGAGGCACTGCAACAGGTGGCCCAGGGACAGCGGTTCATCTGCCGGCGCACCACCGAGATGCTGTTGGCACCAGTAACCGACAAGGCAGAGGACGTAAAACTGACCCGGACAGAGACCGAGATACTGAAAGACATAGCCCTGGGACTCACCACACGCGAGATAGCCGAGAAGCGCTGCTCCAGTTTCCATACAGTGAACACCCACCGCAAGAACATCTTTCGCAAGCTGGGCGTCAACAACGTACACGAGGCCACGCGCTACGCCCTACGCGCTGGTCTGATAGACAGCGCCGAGTACTACATCTGACCCCCACGCCAGCTTCAGAGATACGGCAAAGGCTTCCTTACACCTAAGGAAGCCTTTGCCGTATATGCCAGTAAGAAAATGAGGGCCACGGTCTACCGGGCCATCCGCTCCTCAAACCGTATGCTTATCTTGTCAAAGCCCATGCCCCGCAGCAACTTGTCTACCTGAGCCAAGGCTGTGCGCTGGGCACTCTCTATGTTCTCGCGGCTCATAACCCTACGGCTCATGGCTCGCTGCGCCCGTAGATAGAGTTGCTTGCGGTCGGCCGGTGCCCACTTGCCATCCTCATAAAAGGTGCGCGTGCGAGCCTCGTCGATGAAGTCGGCCGAGAGCAGGGTTATCGGCGGAAGCACCGCCCGCAGCGTGTCGCCGTCCATGGCTATCCATCCGGGACGGACGTGAGCCAGGTCGATGCCTAAGCGAAGCGTGCCGTAATAGATACGTATCAGCTCGCTGTCGCCAAAGAACCCGTGGCTCACCGTGTCAACTATCTCCTCGTCGCTCACCGCCAAGAACTCCCACTGACCTATCTGCTCTATGGAGCGCACCTGCATGGGTGTAATGGTAGTATGCGCTACGCGGGCGGTGCTCACCTCGTTGCTACGGCGCACCCACATGACAAGTACCAAGACGGCCACTGCTACGACAAAGATGCAAAAAGCGGCTATCCAGGCATTGACGGGAATGAGACGCAGCAAGCGGCCCAGGGCCAAAGGGTGTTTTCTATTGTGCTGTGACATGGTCTGAATGAGTTTGAGTAAGTTGTTTGAGAATAGTGGCCGGCCCGAAATCCTTACGGAAGGTAATGGTGATGTCGTTGCGGCTGAAACCCATCTGCTCGATAATGGGGATGAGCAGCGAGGCGGCGTTCTCGCGCGCCGTTGTCACGATACCCAAGTCGGGGATACTCTTCACGATGGCCTCGCGGCCCTGTTGCTCCAGCGCGGTAAGCTCGGCATCTGTAAAGCGGCTGCGCAGCAAGGGAATATGCTGCCGCACAGCATCGTGGTCTATCCGGGTCGAAGTAAGGACCACCTCGGGGTCGGGCAGGGTTATCTCTACCCGCCGCCCATGCCGGCTCACATTGGCTGCCGAGAACTGCGAGAAGTCTATATACGCCTTGACCGTGGCGTCAATGGGGATGGCCACTGCACGGGTGCCGCCCGGAAGCGTCAGACTGAAGTCGCGCCCCATAAGCCGGCCACGGAGAGCCCGCTCATCGTTGTGCATAACTATCTTACGCACCTTGTACTCGGCCGTATAGAGGCGCGAGCACTGCTGTATCTGCATCACCATCATAGGCACCGTGTCTACGGGCTGCACCTCGGGGGCTTCGGCCGTAGTGCCGTGGCACCCGCACAGGGCCGCAAGCGCCCATAGCATGAGCATATATGCTGTTATCTTCATCGGTTATATCATTAGTATGGTTAGCGGCCGCCAGCACACAGGCCCTAACCCCAAGAGGACAGCCCGGTGCCACCTGCACGGTACAAAGGTAGTGCAAGTTGGGCAAATACGCGCTATGATTAATCATAAAATCGCCCTGCCCACGGTTATTTTTGCCCTCATGGGCTCCGTCCGAAGATTTAGAACCCATATCCGGGGCTTCCGGACGGGCGTCCGCAGCCTCCGGATATACATTCCACATCTCCGGATGGAGCCGTAGGGTGACGGCCATGAAAAAGGGGTGCCCACTTCGCACATGGAAGCCGGGCACCCCGATGGTACTGATTATCTATAATAACGTTATCTATGATGGGCCGCCTACTCCATGAACTTCTTGGCCGCACGCAACTGGTGGCGCATGTTGCTGAGCAGCTGCTGGCTCTCCTGGAGCAGGTTCAGGTAGAGCAGGGCCACCTGGAGGGCTCCGTTGTCGCTGATGCCCTGTAAGCGGTCAATCTGGCGGTGACGGTAAACAGACAGTTCGTCCTTGAGCTTGTCGGCAGCAGCCAGCGTGTCGCGGTAACGGTCAAAGCGGCCGCTCGAAATCTGGGTCTCGGTGTCGCGCATCAGCTCGACAATCTTAAACTTGATAGGCTGGTACTCGTCGCGCAGGAACTGGGGGAACGGTGTGAAGTTGTTATCCACATGCTCCTTGACCGGCTCGAGCATGCGCCGCAGGCAGTAGATGTACTGCTGGCTGGCATTGATGCCCACGTGGAACCACGTGTTGCGCTCCATGGCTATCTCGACCGGTATGCGGCGCAGGGCCAGCAGCTGCTGCTTGCGCACGCAGCGCAACCGCTCCTTGGCCTCGCGCAGATGGCGCTGTACACGCCGCAACGGGGCTGGCCGGTTGTTCTCAAATCCGTCTAACAGCTGATTGTACTCATTGAGCGCTACCTGTGTCATGGTGCTCTGCGTCCGGCGCACGTATTTTTTCAGCAAATCCCATACTATCTCGGGCTCATGGGCCCGCAT
>CAKPRX010000052.1 GCA_934183135.1 uncultured Prevotella sp. | reverse complement strand
TTTATCTGATAATTCAGTGATGAGAGGACGTGTACATGCAAGAAGGACGTTGAAGGGCTTGGTTGCGGATTTGAGGAATACGCAAGATTTTCTGAATTATCTTTTATATAGGATATCGTTTTTGCGACTGCCTCCTGAACTTTCAACTGCTTTTCTGCATCTACAGCCATATTTTCATGTTCTGAGCAAGCATAGCAACATAAAAGCGCAATTAAAATCTGATAAAAAAAGAGTTTCATAGTTTAAAATCAGCTTAATTAATCTAAGTTTATGGGTATTACAGCTAACCCGCATGGCAGCAAAATTATAAAACAAACGTTATATATACAAGCAATTAGTACTCAATTAACCTATTTTAAGGTGTAAAATGCCTTGTTTGTGAAAAAAACGAACGGTGTGAATTTTTCAGATTTTATGTTTGTCTTTGCCGTATCTGTTGTTGCCGTGACAGTTCCCATGTTTATGCCGAAATGGCATGGTTCCTCCTCAGTACTTCCAGTCTTCTTCTTTGGTAATCCAGTCTTCTCTTTGGTGCTTTCTGGTTCCTCTGTAATGATTATGCGCAGCGGCTTGATCCTTTCTGTGAAAGGAGAACCATGAGCATACAAAAAAGCCGCATCGCCCTGATGGGCAATGCGGCTTATAGCGTGTTAATGAGGGCCTGTGCTTACTCGGGGTCGGCCTCTACTCGACGGTCGCGTATCTTGCGTCCCAAGGTGAGGTACGCGATAGGCGATGCGATGAAGATAGATGACAGGGTACCGAACACTACGCCTAAGGTCATGGCAAAGGCGAACGGCTGGATACTCTTACCACCGAGGAAGAGGATACAGAGCAATACTATCAGGGTAGATACTGACGTGTTGATGGTACGGGCCAGTGTCTGGTTGATAGAATTGTTGAAAAGTATCTGGTAATCCTGCTTCGGATGCAGCTTCAGGTTCTCACGGATACGGTCGAATACCACCACCTTGTCGTTGATAGAGTAACCTATCACGGTAAGCACGGCACCGATGAACGTCTGGTCTACCTCGAGAGAGAAGGGCAGCAAGCCTTTCAGTACTGAGAACAGGCCGATAACGGTCAGGGCATCGAAAGCTAGGGCTACGGTAGAACCTACTGAGAACGCGAGGTTGCGGAAGCGCAGCAGGATGTACAGGAAGATGGCTACCAGGGCGATAATCACACTGATGATGGCACCGTAAGTAACATCCTTGGCCACCGAGGGGCCTACCTTAGACGAGCTGATGATAGAGCCACCCTGGCGGATGTCCGGGTTCTTGAAGTCCTTGACAGACGCCTGGCTAACCAGGCCGTTCTTCTTCAGGGTGTTGTACAGCAGCGTCTCGGCCTCATCGTCTACGGTCGGGCTGTTGGACTCTATCTTGTAGTTGGTAGATATACGGATGGTCTTGTTGTCCGTACCGAGTGACAGGGCACTGTTGGTGCAGCCGGGGAATGCCTGGCCGATAATGTCGCGTATCTGCTCGGGCTGGGTAGACTTCTCGAACTGTACCACGTAGTTACGTCCACCTGTAAAGTCGATACTCTTGTCCAGGCCACGGGTGAGGAGGCTGCCTAAGAATACTACTAAGGCGATGGCGGCTATCGTGAAGGTGCCCTTGTACATGGACATGAACTTGATGTTGGTTCCCTGGGCCAGGTTCTTGGACACGCCGGTCCAGAACTTCAGGTGCATCCACTTGTCGTGGCTCAGCTGGCGCTCATAGACGATACGTGTGAGGAACACGGCTGTGAAGAACGAGCAGAAGATACCGATAATCCATGTGGTGGCAAAGCCCTGGATGGGGCCGGTACCGAAGGCCAGCAGGATGATACCTGTGATGAGTGAGGTGAGGTTAGAGTCGAAGATGGCGCTGAACGCGTTGCTGTAACCTGCCTTGATGGCTTCCTTCATCATCTTGCCGGCGCGCAGCTCTTCCTTGATGCGCTCGTAGATAAGCACGTTGGCATCTACCGCAGTACCCAACGACAGCACCATACCGGCGATACCGCTCATGGTGAGGGCTGCCTGGAACGAGGTAAGTATGCCGAGCGTGAAGAATACATTGACTATCAGAGCCAGGTTAGCTATCATACCAGGGATGACGTTGTACATCAGCATCATGTAGATGATAAGCAGTACAAAGGCTATGACGAACGAAATGATACCCTGCTGGATAGACTGGGCACCCAGCGTAGGACCTACCACCTCTTCCTGTACGATACGGGCAGGGGCGGGCATACGTCCGGACTTCAGCGTGTTGGCCAAGTCCTTGGTCATCTCAACGGTGAAGTTACCCGATATAGACGACTGGCCGCCGTCTATCTCAGAGCTTACACGCGGGGCTGAGTACACGGAGTTGTCCAGTACGATGGCGATGGCCTTGCCGATGTTGGCCTTGGTGAGCGAAGCCCAGCGGCGGGCTCCCTCGGGATTCATCTTCATGCTTACCTCCGGGGCGCCGGTCATATTGTTGAACTCGTCGCTGGCGTCGGTTACCACGTCGCCCTCCAGCGGAGCGCGGCCGTTAGATGAGGTAACCTTGATGGCGTGGAGCTCGAAGACGTTCTTCACCTGCTCGCCATACATGTCTGTAGGTGTGGCGCTCCACAGCAGTTTCAGGTCAGAGGGCAGCACCTGCTTGGCTGCGTTGGATGTTATCAGCCGGTTGATGGCTGCTGTATCGCGAACGCTGGCCAGGCCTACGATGCTGAGCTGTCCGTTGCCCGTGGTCTGCAGCATCGAGGTGAGGGGGTGCTGCTTCTTCAGGGCCTGCACCTGTGCCTCGTCGCTCAGTTTGGCTGCGGCAGCCTTCTTGGCGTTGTCTTTCTTCAGCTCGAACTTGGGCTTGTCAGCCTTGGCGACCTCTTTCTCCTTGGCCTCTTTGTCCTTCTTCACGCTGGCGGTGTCGTTGCTGGTGTTGTTGGCCAGTCGCTGATCCAGCTGGATGAGGTAAGGAACAATCTCGTCAGAGTTGTAAGTCTCCCAGAACTCCAGGTTGGCGCTACCCTGCAGCAGTTTACGCATACGCTCGGGCTCCTTGACACCCGGCATCTCGACCATGATGCGGCCATCCTGTCCCTCCAGTTTCTGGATGTTGGGCTGGACTACGCCAAACTTGTCGATACGGTTACGCACTACGTTGAACGAGTTGTCGATGGCCAGCTGCACCTCGCTGCGCAGTACCTTCTCGACCTCGCTGTCGCTACTCTGCGGGCTAACCTTGCCCTGCAGCTGCTGGGTGGCAAAGATTTCGGCCAGGCGGTGGCCCGGTGCAATCTTGTGGTAGGCGTTGATGAACAGAGTGATGAAGTCGGTCTGACTGGTTTCCTCCTGGACGCGGGCCTCCTTCATCGCCTTGGTGTAGGCGACGTCAGTCTTGTGGTCGGCAAGGTTGTCTACCACGTCGGGGACCGAAATCTCAAGAATAACGTTCATTCCGCCTTTCAGGTCAAGGCCAAGTCCGATCTGGGTCTCAAGACATTTCTGATAAGAGTAAATGCCGAGATACTTAACCGAGTCCTTGTAATCCTGCTGGGCCACTGGGTCCTTCAGTTTTGCTGCCTCGGTGTCATAGTAGCGGGTAGCTACCGAGAACGAGAGGTAGAAAATGCTGGCAAGAGTCAGCAGGACGGCCGTAAAAATTACGATTCCTTTGTTTTGCATTGTTTTTATAATTATTTAAATTGTAGTCGTGACAATGTCGTGCAAAGATAGTCATTTTTTTCACATTATTAAAAAGATTGTTAGACTTTTTGAATAAAATAGCGATAATGCCCTCAATAAAGGTTGCGAACACCGTGATGGCGGTGGCACTCACGGCTGTCAGGGCGCAGGGCTCGCGGCCTGTACGTAGCGGGTCGGCAGTGTATGCGTAGCTCTCTCCCTCAGATGCTTACAGGCTGTCAGGACTGGGGCCGGGATATAGGTAACAGTCGGGTTCGTGACTGTTGATAATGCCGATGGCCTGCAGGTAGCTGTATATGATGGTAGACCCCACGAAGCGCATGCCCCGCTGGCGCAGGTCGGCCGATATGCGGTCGGAGAGGGCCGAGGTGGTAAGGCCCGTCTCCCGGAGGGTGGTGCCGTGGGTGAACTGCCATATATAGCGGTCGAACGACCCTGCCTGGGCCTGTATCTGCATGAAGATGCGGGCATTGGTGACGGCTGCGCGTATCTTGAGCCGGTGGCGTATAATCGCGGCATCCTGGCCCAGAGCCTCTATCCGCGCCTCGTCGTACTGGGCTATCTTGCGGTAGTCGAACCCGTCAAAGGCGCGCCTGAATGCATCGCGCTTGTTGAGTACGCAGGCCCACGAGAGCCCTGCCTGGAACGACTCCAGGAGCAGCAGCTCGAACAGTCGCCGGTCGTCGTGTACAGCCACGCCCCATTCGTGGTCGTGGTAGTCTATGTAGCGTTGGTTGCCACCGCGGCACCATCGGCAGCGTGGGCGGTTGTCGGGGGCAAATGTCGTATCTTCTTGCATGGTCAATATTATTAGGTGGCGGCCCGTGGCCTCTGCGGGCACCACGGCCTCCCAGGCCCATCGGCCGATGGGCAGTCCTGTTGTGCCGGTAGTCAGCCCCTCAGTGCTGATACCCTCTGCAAAGATAACCACCCACAGGCTAACCACCAAGACCATCGCCCGTTTTTTTCGCCATACATCCTATCCTGCTCCTTATCCTCACGTTCCAAGCCGCAGTATCCCCAATAATTTTAGGAGAAATGCAAAATGTTCTTTTGGTATTTTGCAAATCCGAATAAATTTGCTATTTTTGCAATGTTTTGTGTATCAGTCGTAATGAATATCAAATATGCAAATGTTGAAAGGTGTAGTTGCAAATGTTAAAAATGAATTGCGCAAATGAAGAAACAAGAATTAAGGTTGCCGAACATTGATTTTGACATGCCCATAACAGACCTTATTATGGAGTTGGAAAAGATGCGTTATCAAATTCTCGAAGGCGATACTCACCCTTTGGTCTTCCAGCAAATTAAACAACTATTCCAAACATTGGAAAGTATTGGCTCTTCAAGAATAGAGGGTAATAATACAACTATAATGGATTATGTAGAGAATACAAAGATACAAAAAGAGCCCTCAACATTCTCTCCGCAAGAGCGTATTATGGAAATCCAGAATATAGAGAACGCCATGAGGTATATAGAAGACAATATACAGGATATACCTATTTCTTCTATGTTTATAAGAGAACTACACCAACTTGCAGTTAAGGGATTAAGCTACCGGAAGGAGGGCGCGTTACATCCAGGAACCTACCGTATGCAAAATGTAGTGATTGGTGGTTCTGCCCATACTCCACCGGATTATACCCAAGTGGATGGTATGATGCAAGAGTTAATTGATTTTATCAATAAGAAGGATGCACACAAGTATGATTTGCTCAAAATAGCCATAGCTCATCATCGGTTTGTTTGGATTCACCCATTTGAGAATGGCAATGGGCGAGTAGTCCGTTTGTTTACGTATGCTTTATTGCTAAAGTTTGTATTCAAAAAAAGTGCAGTTAGAATTATTAATCCGACAGCGGTATTTTGCTCTGATAGAAATGCCTATTATTCAAATTTGGCCAAGGCGGATACGGGCACGGATGCTGGTCTTATATCTTGGGCAGAATATATGCTAAATGGTCTACGTATCGAGATAGAAAAAATAGATAAGCTATCTAATTATAGTTATTTACGTAATAACATCCTTGTTCCTGCTTTGCTGGACGCGAAGGACAATTCATACATTAAAGAGGGTGAATATGCAATATTAAAGAATACAATATTCAAGACAGAGCAAACTTTACAATCTTCCGATTTGTCAACACTATTCCCAATGTTATCTGCATCAGAACGCTCACGGAAGATAAAGGGACTTATAGATAAAGGAATGTTGAAGCCAGTATATGAAAATGCGAGAAAGTATGTCATTGCATTTAGTAACAACTATTTGTTGAGAAGTATTCTTAAAGAATTGGATAAGAATGGTTTCTTACCAATAAACTATCAATCATAGCTGATACCGTTAGGATGCCATTTCGTGTCGTGAATAGAAGCGGTGCTTTTGGGGTGATGGACAACTTAGGTATATGTATAAGCAGTGCCCTGGGAAATGAAGGCTCTTAGAATAAGAAAGGATATGACAATAAGGAAGATACTGCTGCTTGTGTGGATGGCTGCTGTCACGCCGGTCTGCGCGCAGACTGCAGGCGTGCCCGCCGAAACCTCAGACTCGCCCAAGGTGGCGCGTGTGCCAGTCAAGGTGAACCAGATGTTGTATATGAGGGTGCCGATGTTGGCGCTCGGAATGATGGTACGCGGACAGGATGCCCACTACCGTGACCTGCGCCATGAGCCTTTGGCCGAGCGCCACGGCTATGCCGGAAACGGTATGCAGCTGTTGCCGGCCTTGGTGCTGGTGGGACTCAAGACGGCCGGGGTGGAGAGCCGTAGCACGTGGGCGCAGCTGGCAGTGGCCGGAGCGGCGTCTACCCTTGTCATGGCATCGGCCACCGAGGGACTGAAGCGCACTACCCGGGTAACCCGCCCCGATGGCAGCGACCGCCACTCGTTTCCCTCGGGCCACACGGCTACCGCCTTTATGACCGCTACGATGCTTACCCATGAGTATGGACACCACAGTCCATGGGTCGGTGTGGGCGCTTACACGTTGGCCACCGCTACAGGACTGCTCCGTGTACGCGGCCATAAACACTGGCTGAGCGATGCGTTCACGGGAGCCACTATCGGAGTGTTCTCTGCCAATGTGGGCTACTGGCTGGCTGGCCGCCTGGCCGGCCGCGCGCAGGGCGAACCCCATTCGGCCCCACAGGTCTACTCCCGCGATGACAGCCCGTCGTTTGCCGCCCTGAGTGTAGGGCTCAATATCCCCCTGTCGGCCTACGCCCTGGATGGTCAGACCACTATGCGTACCTCGGCAGGGTCGTCAGTCGGAGCCGAGGGGGCCTACTTCCTCTCGCCCTATGTGGGTGTAGGCGGACGGGTAACCCTGGCCAATACAGCCGTGATAACGCAGCGCACCCAGGCCGAGGACGACCGGCTGGAAGCCCTCTCAGCCAGCGCCGGAGCCTACCTGTCTTATCCCCTTACAGCCCGTTGGCTGCTGGGCAGCAAGCTGTTAGGCGGCTATACCCACTACCAGGCCCTCAGCCTGAGCCACCAGACCCTCCCTGCCCGTGGCGGCCTGAACGTAGGCACCGGCCTGTCGCTTACCTACCGCATCCAGCCCCATAGTGCAGTCCGTCTCTTCGCCGACTACACCCTGCAGCCCGCCCTCAGCCGTCAGGGCGACAGCCATCTGCACACCCTGGCGGCCGGCCTGTCGCTCGCCGTACTGTTCTGATGACAGCGGTGTTTTTAGCGTTTTTTAGCTTGGAATGATTTGCCGTCTCGCGAAAAAAGAATAAGTTTGCAGGCAAATCTAACGATACTCATTATGACTAAAGAAGAACTGATGCGCCGCGCCATCGCCCTGAGCGAGGACAGCGTGCGCAAGGGCGGCGGCCCCTTTGGTGCCGTGATAGCCCGCGATGGGGTCATCGTGGCCGAGGCGGCCAACAGGGTGACCCTGGACACCGACCCCACGGCCCATGCCGAGGTGAGTGCCATACGCGCCGCCGCCCTGCGGCTGGGCACGTTCGACCTGAGCGGATGCGAGATTTACACTTCGTGCGAGCCTTGCCCCATGTGCCTGGGTGCCATCTACTGGGCCCATCTGGACCACATCTACTACGCCAACGACCGTAAGGACGCGGCCGCCATAGGTTTCGACGACGACTTTATCTATCAGGAGTTGGCCCTCAGTCCGGCCCATCGGCACAAGCCCATGGACCTGCTGCTGCCCGACGAGGCCAAGGGCGCTTTCCGGGCGTGGGCCGACAGCACTACCAAGACCGAGTACTGAGCCGGCGGCGAGGCGTCCTGCCAGTCTACTGGCCCCCTAACAGGTCAAAGTAGGTGATGACCTCCTCCCAGGTCTTGAACTTGTCGCTGCCAAAGTCTATCACGGTACCCATAAAACCCTCTGCGGGCTGTGCCGTGATGAGATAGTCGGCGCAGAGCAGCTGCGGCGTGTTGGTATAGATGACCCTGTTCCAGGCCGGAGCCGACAGGTTGTCGGCCACCCATGCCCCGTCGGCGCTGATGGCTGCCGGGTCGTTGGTGGGAGCCGTTGCCACGATGTGTACGTCGTACTGCTCGATGAGGCGCTCGAACGCCTTGCGCATGGATGAAGCCTGCTTGCCGTAGCTGTCGCGCAGCGTGTCTATGCCCATCAGCACTACGGGCCGCTCGCGCCCCTCCTGGCGGTCGTCTATCCATCGTACTACGGGTATCAGGTATCGGCACACCACCTTTTCGACCAGCCGGTGCTCACCGTGGAAGTAGATGGCCTGCGGATAGTGCCCGTGGAAGATGTCGAAGGTGTGAACCTGCGGGTCGTTGTCGCCGAAGAGGCCGTACACACGGCGCTGCTCCTCGGGTGTAATGTCCGCGAAGCAGTGCTGGGTCATCTCGGCATACTCCTTGACCAGCGCCTTGGTTACCACCAGTTCCTCCACGCCGTCCTTGCGTGGGTTCTGAAACGTCATGCGCCCTATCATGTTGCTCTTGGTCATGGTCTGCCCCATCTCGAAAGCCGGGTTTACCACTATGCGGTCATACCCGCGCAGCATCTCCGTGTACATGCCGCCCATCGAGGTTCCTATGATCAGGTCGGGCTGCTCGCGCTCGGCCATGCGTGTCAGCATGTCCATGGCCTCGGCCGGGTGTATGGGGATGTCCTCGGCCACCACCGTGGCACTGGGCAGCAGTGTCTGCAGGAGAGTCACCGTGCCGCTCTGGGCCGATGACATGAACCCGTGTACGTACATTATTTTCTTGCCCCTCATCACGTCGGGGTAAGTGGTGATATATGGATTTGTCATTTTTTATGATTTTTAGTGCAAAGTTACCATTGTTTTTCCTTAATTTTGTAATGTCAATCCTGAAAGTAATCATTATTTAATAATAATTTCATGAGAAAACTATTCTTAGCAATGGCCCTTGCTGCCATGACATCGGCTGCGATGGCCGATGTGGTTCCCACTTATACCGAGTGGCAAGACCTGCAAGTCAATGAGGTCAACCGTTTTCCCCTGCACACACAGTTTTTCGCCTTTGAGTCTCGCAGCGCGGCCCTGACGGGCGACAAGACCCGGTCGGCCAACTTCCTGTCGCTCGACGGTAAGTGGAAGTTCCGTTTTGTCGAGAACGCCGACCAGCGCCCTGCCGATTTCTACCGTACCGACCTTGACGACTCGTCGTGGGGCACCATCAACGTGCCTGGCAACTGGGAGCTCAACGGCTATGGCGATCCCGTCTATGTCAATGTGGGCTACGCCTGGCGCGGCCACTTCAAGAACAATCCCCCCTACGTGCCCAACGAGCGCAACCACGTGGGTTCCTACCGCCGCACCGTCCGCATACCCGACAGTTGGGACGGCCGCCAGGTTATCGCTCACTTCGGCTCGGTCACCTCTAATATATACCTCTACGTTAACGGCCATTTCGTGGGCTACGCTGAGGACAGCAAGGTGGCTGCTGAGTTCGACATCACCCCTTACATCCACAAGGGCGACAACCTTATCTCCTTCCAGACCTTCCGCTGGTGCGACGGCACCTACTCTGAAGACCAGGACTTCTGGCGCCTCAGCGGCGTGGCCCGCGAGAGCTACCTCTACTGCCGCGACGCCAAGGTGCATGTCGACGACATCAAGATAACCCCCGACCTTACCAACGGCTATCGCGACGGTAGTCTTGAGGTCCAGGTCAACGTGTCCGGGCGGCCTGTCATAGACTTTGAGCTGCTCAATGCCAATGGTGTCGTGGTGGCCCGCAACACGGCCGACTTCAAGCGCCATGCCGTAGGAACCATACGTTTTGTCCTGCGCAACGTGAAGAAGTGGACGGCCGAGACCCCCTACCTCTTCACCCTCGTGGCCACGGTCAGGAGCGGTGCCCAGGTGGCCGAGGTGCTCACCCAGCGGGTGGGTTTCCGCAAGATAGAGATCAAGAACTCGCAGATGCTCGTCAACGGCCAGCCCATCCTCATCAAGGGCGCCAACCGCCACGAGATGGACCCCGACGGAGGCTATGTGGTGAGCGTGGAGCGTATGCGCCAGGACATCCAGATAATGAAGCGGCTCAACATCAACGCCGTGCGTACCTGCCACTACCCCGACGACCCGCGCTGGTACGACCTCTGCGACGAGTATGGCATCTACCTCATCTCCGAGGCTAACCAGGAGAGCCACGGACTGGGCTACGAGGACTCGGCCTTCAGCCGTACGCCCGCCTATGCCCGTCAGATTATGGAGCGCAACCAGCACAACGTGCGTATGTACTACAACCACCCCAGTATCATCATCTGGTCGCTGGGCAATGAGACTGCCGAGAGTGTTAACTTCGAGAACGCCTACAAGTGGGTGAAGCAGCAGGACCCCAGCCGCCCCGTACACTGGGAGCGCGGCCGCTGGAACTTCGACTCCGACTTCTACTGCCCCATGTACGCCACCCACAAGGACAGCGAGGCGTACTGCCTGCGTACCGACGACCAGGCCCGCAAGCCTTTCTTCCAGTGCGAGTATGCCCACGCTATGGGCAACAGCCAGGGGGGCTTCAAGGAGTACTGGGACCTTATCCGCAAGTATCCTAAGTACCAGGGCGGCTTCATCTGGGACTTCGTAGACCAGGCCCTGCACAAGACCGACGACCAGGGCCGCCGCATCTACGCGTATGCCGGCGACTACAACAACTGGGACAGCGACGATGACAAGAACTTTAACAGCAACGGCTTCATAGGTCCCGACCGCCAGCTCAACCCCCACGCCTACGAGGTAGGCTATCAGCATCAGAACGTGTGGGCCACACCCGTTGACCTGGCCCAGGGCCGCATCAAGCTTTTCAATGAGTACTTCTTCCGCGACATAGCTAACTACCGTCTGTGCTGGACACTGCTGGCCGACGGCCGCGAGGTGCAGCGCGGACAGCTGGACGACATCAGCCTGCAGCCCCAGCAGTCGGCCGAGTTTACCCTGCCTTACTCGCTCAGTGGCATAGACCCCAAGGCCGAGGTGATGCTCAACATAGACATACGTACCAAGGCTGCCGAGCCGCTCATAGCCGCCGGCCAGACCATGGCCTACGCCCAGCTGCCCATAGTCACCCAGAGCGCACGGCCCGCCACTACGGAGGCCGGCTTCGTGGGTGCGCCCACAGGCAAAGTCAAGGTGACCGACAAGCGCAAGGAGCCGCTGGTTACCGTCGAGGGGGCCGACTTCGGCATAGACTTCGACCGCGCCACGGGCTACATGACCCGCTACACCGTGGGCGGCGTCGACCTGCTGGGCCAGGGCGGTCAGCTCCGCCCCAACTTCTGGCGCGCCGTTACCGACAACGACATGGGGGCCACCGTGCAGCGCCGCTACAAGGCATGGCGCAACCCCGTCATCAACCTGAAGAGCCTCGTGGCCAGCCGCGACAAGAGCCGGGCCACCGTCGAGGCCGTGTACGATATGCCCGAGGTCCAGGGCCAGCTCACCCTGCGTTACGACATAGCCCCCGATGGCCAGGTGCGCGTCAGCCAGACCTTCAAGGCCACCCAGGGTGCCAAGGTGGGCAACCTGATGCGCTTCGGCATCAAGCTCGACTTGCCCTACGACATGGACAGGAGCCAGTTCTACGGCCTGGGCCCCAACGAGAACTATACCGACCGCTGCTCGTCGCAGCGACTTGGCATATACAGCCAGACGGCCGATGAGCAGTTCTTCCCCTACATCCGCCCGCAGGAGACGGGTACCAAGACCGGCATACGCTGGTGGCAGCAGACCACAGCCCAGGGCAAGGGCCTGCGCATCATGGGCGGCGACGCGTTCTCTGCTTCTGCCCTGCACTACAACATAGCCGACCTGGACGAGGGCGACCATAAGCACCAGCGCCACTCGCCCCAGGTGCCCAAGTCTAAGTACACCGAGCTGTGTGTAGACCTGCGCCAGGCTGGTGTGGGCGGCGTAGACACGTGGTCTAAGCGTGGCGAGGCCCTGCCCCGGTACCAGTTGCCTTACGGCGACTATAGCGCCACCTTCTGGCTGCTGCCTGTCAGATAGTCCGTGCCGCTGATGGCGGCCATCAAGTGAGTGTGCCCGAAACGCTGCCCCTCGCCCCTGAGTGGCTGAGCCGTTTCGGGCACACTTGTTAACCTTTCTGCTTGCCGGGCCTGTATCGTAAAGATTTTTCTGATAATGTATAAATATACATTTTTGGCGTTTGGGCGTCTGCCAGGTGCCTTTTGGGCTTTTATATTTTGTCTGTACGCTCGCCGTGTGGGCTGCGGTGGCGAAAACAGCCATTTTCCGGCCACCCGAAAACCGTCATTTTTTCGCTCGCGATGGTCATTAGAAACGTAATGACCATCGCGAGCACAAAAATGACCATCGCGGCGACCCGAAAAATCGTCCTCGGAAGAGCCGAAAATAGAGAGTAAAAAGGTGCTGAAAGCCTCTTTTTTGTAAAAGATAGTTACTTTTACGGCCCTCGTGATGGCCCTAAACATCCCCGATGACTCTAAAATCAGTCCTGGCTTGTTGAAAAAATCCGGAAATGACGCCCCGTAAAACGGGTGTTACGACTGTATATTTATGCAAGACAAGAGGCGTTTTTGCATAAATATACAGCCGTGTGTAAAGCTTTTTTACAGGCTCCGCTCTACATAACGTAGACGAGTTGGCACCATCGGCCTCTCTGTCTGTCAGCGCTACGGCAGCCCACTTAGCGGGCGGCCGCCTTGAGGTCGTCGTTGTGTATGCCGTGGCTGGCGCGCTTGGTACCCGACTGGCGGAGAGTGCCGAAGCGGTACATCAGCGTAAGACCGTAGTACTGGCGCTTGACCTGGTTATGGCTTTGGGTATAGAAATTGGTGCCATAGGTGGTACGGCTGCGTGTTATCCAACTCTTGAACACATCGCTGGCCATAAGCGACAGGGTGAGCCGGCGGTTCTTGAGGAACGAGCGGGTAAGCCCGAAGTTGTATGTGACCAGCGAGTTGTCCTCGCCCTGCAGCATCACGCTTCGGCTGCTGTAGGCCAGGCGTCCCGAGAAGCGTATGTCGGCTGGCAGCTGTACCGAGGTACTGGCGCTGAGATAAGTTTGCCATCCGTGGTTGCGCAGTTGACGGCCAGGGTCAGCGAGGTCGAGGTAAGACACGTTGCTGTTGATGGTCCAGCTTATGCGGTTGGTCATGTTCCAGCGTAGGTATAGGTCGAGTGCCGTGCGCTGGGTGCGGCCTATATTCATATAGGTGGTGTACATGGCACCCTGGGCAGCATAGTGCTTGCCGTTGTCGAAGTATTCGCCCCCGTCGCCGATGATGCGGCTCACCTGCTCGATGCCATTGTCGAGCCGGCGGTAGTCGAGCGACATGCTGAGGTTGAGCCGGCGGGTAAAGTTGCCATAGGTGAGGCCGATGTTATGGCTGCGCTCGGCATCCAGCTGGCCGTTGCCCTGGGTGATATACTGTGGGTTGAGGTTGTTGAAGTAGGGGTTGAGGTAGTAGATACTGGGGCGCGATAGGCGCATGCCGTAGTCGAGGCGGAGCGACTGGTGGCGGCCCACCTTGAAGCTGACCTTCATCGAGGGCACCAGGTAGGCATAGTGTCCGGTATAGTCGGCGTCAGAGCCTATGGCTCCCGAGAGGTAGCGTATGTCCTGGTAGGTGTACTCGTAGCGTAGGCCGGGCATAAGAGACAGGAGCGACCCGCGGTAGGTATAACTGAGATAGGCGGCCAGGATGTCGTTGCGATTCTTGTAGTGGTTGCTGCGCTGCGTGTTGTAGATGTAGTCGCCGTCCTGGGTGCGGGCATCGTATATGTCGTTGGTACTCTCGTTGTTGCGCGCTATGTACTTGAGGCCGGCCTCTATGGTGTTGTGCTTGTCGATGGGCGAGGTGTAGTCGGCCTGTAGCGTATGCTCGATGCTCTTGTTATCGCGGTCGGTACGGTTGTCGTAGAGCTGCAGCTCCTCGGTTAGGTCAGTGGGGGTGTTGTTAATGAGGTCGCTGTACTGCGTATGGTCTTTTACCCACTGTGGATTGGTGCTTATCTGGTACGACAGGGTGGTAAGGCGCTGCTTGTTATGACGCCCCGTGCGCTGATAGTCTATGCCGGCCGTGCCGTTGAGAAACGATTCCTTGGTTGCGTTGTTGCGCAGGTATGAGTAGGCCATCTGCGAGCGGTCTCGGTTCCACATCTGTGTGCTTCCCCAGGAGGGCAGACACCGCTGGCTGCCCATGCCCGACAGCGAGAGGGTGAGCAGTTGCAGGCTGTCCAGCTCGTAACTGGCGTTGATGTTGCTAAACTCGGTGCTGCCCTGCATCTTCGACTTGCTGTCTGTCTGCTGGTAGGCGCGGGTGTCCGAGCCATAGTTGTAGGTCTGGCTGGCGCTGCCGCCGGCAGGGGTCAGTATGCGGTTGTAACTCACATATCCGTCTATCGAGAACCGTCCTATCTTGGTGGTGGACGATACGCCGGTGTTAAATCCCATGTTGTTCACCGCTCCGTTGAGGCTGGTAAGGTGTCCTTCATAGCGGCGCTGCATCACGATGTTGATAATGCCGCCTATACCCTCGGCATCGTACTTGGCCCCCGGCGAGGTGATGACCTCGATGCTCTTGATAAGCTCGGCGGGCAGCGAGCGCAGGATGTCCTTGGGGCGGCGTGTCACGGCGGTGCGTCGGCCGTTCTGCAGAATGAGAAAATTGGTGGTACCGTTCATCTTGATGTTGCCCTCGCCGTCGACATCGAGCAGCGGCACCTTGTTGAGTATCTCCGAGGTCATCATGTACTTGGCATCGGGGTCAGAGGCCACATCGTATGTCAGCTTGTCTACATCCATGGTCACTAAGGGCTTTTGTGCCAGCACCTGTACCTCCTTGAGCAGACGGGCATCGTCGGCCAGCAGGATGTCGCCCAGGGCAACGAGGGTGTCGGTCGGTGCCACCGTAAACTTTACTTGTGCCGCCTTCTTGCCCAGGACCGAGGCTGTGAGCACATAGTGGCCCTCGGTGGCGGGCAGTGCCAGGGTGAAGGTTCCGCCAGTATCGGTTACTCCCTTCTTGATGGCCACCTTGGGCTGCTGTGCCTTGGCCACGATGACGGTGGCGGCCAGCTCGGGCTCGTGCGTGGCTTTGTCGCGTATGGTTCCGGTAATCAGGCATGTGGGGGCTTTGGCGGCCTGCGCCCTGGTCTGCGTCCTGGCTGGTATGGTAGATAGGGCTGTGAGTACGATGATGAGTGCTATACAGCGTAGCGCATTGGTGGTGGTTGTGGGTCTTAGGCATCGCATGGTAGTATCCTTTTTTATTTTAAGTGCTGTAAATATATCTAAAAAAGTAATACGTTCAACCTCTGATTAGTAACAATTAACAGAATGGGGGGGGTATCTTGTGCTTTTGGGGCTATTTAACACTGCGCCAGATAATGATGCGCGATTTCTTATCCATTGTCTCTCATTCTGCCTTTGCCACGACCAGGGGACTCGTGCACTTGTTTTTGACCTTATTGGCCATGGTATAGATGCTATTCTCCGCTGCCAATATTCGTAAGACCGATATTGGTCGGTTTCGTTGCTGCTGTCAGGAATGTTTGTGTTGAGTGAGTTTTAGCTAATAGACCTGCAGGCGACCGTGGGCGCCTGTGCTGCTGGCCCGGTACTGTTCGAGGGGCTTGCCGGTGTTGTTGGCCACGATGCCCTCCTGGTTGAGGCGGTACTGGCGATGACACTTGGCGCAGGTGGCGATGCCGATGCCCTGGTTGTCGAGGCTGAGGGGGTAGCTGCGCAGGGGTAGGGCGTTGGGGTCGAAGCAGTTGGGGCACTCGCCGTCGTAGGCATAGAACGAGGGAGGATTGTCCATATTGCCGTAGCCCACGATGATACGGCCGTTGAGTCCCAGGTGCTCCTGGCTCTTCAGGCGGTCGTCGATGGCGTTAAAGATGCTCTCCGAGTGGGTGCCCCGGTTGTTGATAAAGGTAAAGTAGGTGGCACCGCCATGGATGGTGTAACCTATGAGTCAGAAAGTGCCCGACGAGTTGGGGTCCATGGCCGAGGCTAAGGTGGCGTCCAGGTGCTGGCTGTTGTCGATGGTGA
>CAKPRX010000051.1 GCA_934183135.1 uncultured Prevotella sp. | reverse complement strand
GTTTTCGGGTGGTCAGAAAATTGTCATTTTCGCCACCGCCACCCCAACGGCGAGCATATAGACCAATTATAGACGGCCGTAAAGCCCTCGTCCGATGGCGAAACATCAGAAATGTATATTTATGCATTATCAGAAAAATCTTTACGATGTAAGACCGTCTCACGCTTGCCGTCGCACACTCCTTGTAAAAAGCTGGCCTGTACACAGGGGGGGATGTTCTTTACCCCCTTCAGGTACCTCGGTCTGCTCCGGTTCTTCATGCTAAAATTGTCGGTGCCGACCATAGCTGTCCATTGGCCTCTGGTAAAGGTCCGAAAAGGTATAACGCGAAAAAGTAAAGACGGCTCCCGGGCAGCTAATGATGGTCATTGGCTGGCCGGGAGCCGTCTTTAGCATGGCAGAGGCCTGCCTTTAGGCAACTCGGGCGGCCTTGTGGAGGGCGGCACCCCCCTCTCGGCTCTCGCCGGGGTGGTGTCCGTCGGTAAGCCGAGGTGGGTCAGTGCTGCCGGTCAAGCAGTGTCTGCAGGATACGTTCGGCACTGCGCCCGTCCCAGCGGTCAGGTATGGCGCTCTGCTTCCAGCGGCCGGCCACCATGTCGCTCGTGGTCTGGCCCAGTAGGGTAGCGTCCTCGCCCACCAGCACGTTGGTGCCCACCTTGACCGTCTCTATGTGCTCGGTATAGCTGTTGAGCGTGATACAGGGCACCTGGTTGAAGGTGGCCTCCTCGGCCACATTGCCGCTGTCGGTCACGATGCCCCTGGCGTGGCTGGCCAGATAGCTAAACTCTAAGTAGCCCAGCGGACTGACGATGTGTAGCCCGGCATGGTCGGCCGGCAGCAGCGGCCCGATGGTCTTTTGTGCCCGGTCGTGTAGCGGGGCTATGATGGGAGTGTTCCCGGCCGCCTGGATAAGGGCCTGGAGCATGAGCCTCAGATTGTCGGTGGCAGCCATGAGCGCCTTACGGTTCAGGGTGAACACGATGTAGCTGCCATCGGCTATGCCCAGCTGGCTGAGTATCTGCGGGCGTACAAAGCGGGCGCGGTTGTTGCGTATGTTGTCTATCAGTATGTTGCCCACCATGTACACCTTGGACAGTTCGGCTCCCTCGCGGTTGGCTATCGAGTTGTTGCTGATGCCTGCGGTGAAGAGCAGGTCCGACAGGCCGTCTATGACCAGGCGGTTAATCTCCTTGGGCATACTGATGTCAAAGCTGCGCGTGCCCGCGGCCAGATGGGCCAGCGTGATGCCCTGTTTCTTGGTGACGATGGCTGCCGCCATGGTCGATGCCAGGTCGTCCTCGACTATCACCACGTCGGTGGGATGGCCCTGCAGGTAGGCCTCAAACTTGGACATGACCTGCCCCGTTATCTCGTTCAGGTTTACGCTGTCCACGTCCAGGTACACGTCGGGCGGAGCTATCTGCAGGTCGGCAAAGAGCGACGGCTCTAAGGTGGGGTCGTCGGCCCGCCCGGCATATACTAACGTTACATCGAGCGCGGTGCCCCGCTCTTTAGCCTGGCGTGCCGCGTGCAGTATAGGGGCCACCTTGATAAAGTTGGGGCGCGCCCCCGCTACGATACATATTTTCATAATGTTTCTTATTCTCCTTTGAAAAGTTCCTTGATGCCGCCGATAGAGCCCATAAGGTTGCTGGCCTCGTAGGGCATGAACACCGTCTTGGTCTTGTCGCCCTGGGCTATCTCGTTGAGCATCTGTATATATTTCTGGGCCAGCAGATAGTTGGCCGGATTGGTACTCTTGCCTACCGCCTCGGTTATCTTGCCGATGGCTATGGCCTCGGCCTCGGCCTTGCGGATGCGTGCGGTGGCCTCGCCCTCGGCTTTGAGTATGGCCTGCTGCTTGTCGGCCTCGGCCCTGTTGATGGTGGCCGCCTTGTCGCCCTCAGACTGCAGTATCTGAGACTGCTTGGCACCCTCGCTGGTAAGGATGGCGGCGCGCTTGTTGCGCTCGGCCTGCATTTGTTTCTCCATGGCCTGAAGCACGCTCTGCGGCGGTGTTATGTCCTGCAGCTCTACGCGGTTTACCTTGATGCCCCACTTGTTGGTGGCATCGTCGAGTACGCCGCGTAGCTTGGTGTTGATGGTGTCGCGCGATGTGAGCGTCTGGTCGAGTTCCATCTCGCCGATAATGTTACGCAGGGTGGTCTGGGTAAGTTTCTCTATGGCGTTGGGCAGGTTGTTAATCTCATAGACGGCCTTGAAGGGGTCTACAATCTGGAAGTACAGCAGTGCGTTGATTTGCATCTGGATGTTGTCCTTGGTGATGACGTTCTGCTTGTCAAAGTCGTAGACCTGTTCGCGCAGGTCTATGCAGCTGGAGTACATGTACCGGCCGCGGTATTGGGTCACTATGACCTTGGCGCGGTCTATGAAGGGTATAATGATATTGACGCCCGGCTTGAGGGTGGCATAGTACTTGCCCAGACGCTCTATGATACGCGTCTCGGACTGTGGGATAATCACTACGGCCATCTTGACAAATGTAATGGCCAGTACCAGTAGTACGCAGAGTACAATGAGGGTAATTCCTTCCATAATTTTAGTGGTATTAAGGGTTAGTAAAAAGTTATGTTACGCGCGTTCTACGCGCACGATGATGCTGTCGCGGGCCACTATCCTTACCGTTTCGCCCACGTTGATGGTGGTGTCGGCCTGGGTCTGTGCTTTCCACTCATCGCCGTCTACCTTGACATAGCCGAACCCCTCGGGGGCTATGGCCTCTATGACGGTGCCCGTACGGCCTATCAGGGCATCGGCATTGCTGAGCCGCTCCTTGCGGTTGTGTACATGCCTGAGCAGGGAGGGCCGTATGAAGATGATACTCAGTACGGAGCAGAGGGCGAAGACCAGTATCTGGAACCATAGGGGCGCGCAGAAGAGCGAGGTGAACATGGCACACAGTGCCCCGATGGCAAAACAGGTGACAAAGAAGTCGCCCGAACCCAGTTCGATGATGAGGCAGACGATGGCTATGGCTATCCACACTGCCCAGAGGTTAGAGATGAGATATTCTGTCATGTCGGTAATGTTGTTGATATTTTTTTCAAAATTAGTAATTTATCCAGTTGCTCCCAAACGTTTTGCCCTTTTTCTTGTAGCACATGCTGAAAAAAAACAGGAAGGGCTGCTCCGGCGGCCCTGGTGGCAGGCTGGCTTGCCGTCAGTCTGTCGTCAGGGTGGCATGGCCCTGTACGCGGTCAACATGATCGTAGAGCGTGGCCTGGCGATAGTCTTTTCCGTTGAGGCTCAGCTTTACCCGATGCAGTTTAACCGTATGTACGTTACGGAAGTACATGCCCCAGCTGGGGAAGAACGGCCACTGGTCGAACGACTTGCCATGGAACCATTCGGGCAGAGAGTGGTCGTCCTTGCCTATGTACTCTATGTCAGAGTTGCGGATGATTACCTGGTCGGTAGGAGCCGTCCCCCAACTCTTAACAGACAGGGCCATGTGGCCTATCTTGCGGCCGGTAAGGCGGTTGATGCTGATGGTGCCCGCCGTGTTGTCCTCGCCCAGGGTCACGGTTACCGGGGCCAGTACATTGTACATCTGGCATCGGTCTATATATATACGGTCCATCCGTCCGGGAGCCTTGCCCCATCCGCCAGGCTGCAGATATATGCCCGTCTCGGTAGCCGTGCGGCCGGAGGTGTGGTGCGGGTGGGTACCCGGGCCCTCGAAACGGCAACGGGTGATGTATACACGTTCGGAGGGCATAATCATACGTATGCCGTTGCACGAAGAGTTGATGAGGCAGCGGTCTATGCGTGTGTCTGCCCAGTAGCCGCCGGCCAGGGCATCGTCGCCCGTGTGCAGGTTGCATCGGCCGATGCTGATGTGGCGTGCTCCGCGTATGTGTATGCCGTCCCAGCCCCCCGTAATGGTGAGTGCGTTGAACTGGGTATGGTCTATCTGGTAAGCCAGTATGGCATAGTTGGCCGAGCGGGTAATGGAGAAGTCCCTGAAACGCATGTCGGAGCATCCGGCCAGCAGGATGGTGTGTGGGCCGCGCATGTGCTCTTCGCCTAAGGGGTTGCGTACATCGGCCCCGTCAATATGGCCGGGTCCCTCGATGCCGGCATGGTGTATGCCGACACCGAAGATGAGGGCACGCGACCATTGAGGGTCGGTGGCGCTGTTGTAGTTGACGGTGCCCTGTCCGCTCTCGTAACGCGACAAGTCCATGTCGGTTTGCAGCGGGGCATAGTCGGCAAGTCGGGCAGAGCCACGGAGGATGGCCCCGCGTTCCAGTCGCAGGGTGACGCGGCTCTGCAGGTAGACGGAACCCGTGACGTAGGTGCCGGCAGGTACCTGTACCGTGCCTCCGCCCTGCTGGGCACAGGCGCTGATGGCCTGGTTGATGGCCTCGGCATTGTTAATGCTGTCATTGTTGGCTACGGCGCCAAAACTGAGAATACTGATAACTACAGAGAGTAATAGAGACATAATATAATAAGGTGAAATTAGTGGAGAACAAAACCGGGGCAAGGGGGCGGTGGCCCGTCTCCTTGCCCCGGTAATCGATAGTCAGGTGTGGCAACCCTTACTTAGTCATGGAGTAGGGTTTGTCGGCTGTGTCAAGTCCGCGCTTGGTGTTGGGCTTGCTGCCCATCTTGTACTCGATGACAGCCCCGTCTGTAAGCTGCTTGTGGGTAAAGTACAGTTTGGTGTAAGGCTTGCCATTGACCTTGACACTCTGTATATAGCGGTTCTTGTTACTTACGCCGGGTGCCTTGATGGTGATGGCGTTGCCATTAGTCAGGTTCACCTTCATGTAGGGCAGGAAGGGAGCTCCCATTACATACTGGTCGCTGCCCGGGCATACTGGGTAGAAGCCCATGGCCGAGAACAGGTACCATGCCGACATCTGTCCGCAGTCGTCGTTGCCGCTCAGACCACGTATATGGTCCTTGTACATCTGGTTCATAATGGTACGCAGGCGCTCCTGAGACTTCCAGGGAGCCGATGTCCATGCGTAGAGATAAGGGATGTGATGGCTGGGCTCGTTGCCATGTACATAGCCACCCACCAGGCCCTCGGCGGTGATGTCCTCGTTGTCAACATAGTACTTTTCAGGCAAGTCCATCTTGAAGAGCTCGTCCAGGCGGTTCTGGAAGGCCTTGTCGCCACCATAGAGCTTTATCAGGCCGAACACATCCTGAGGCGCCTGGAACGAGAAGTTCCACGAGTTGCCCTCGATAAATCCCTCGTCGTAAGTCTGGTAGGGATCCAGATCCTTCTTGAACTGGCCGTTGGCATAGCGGGGCGAGGCAAAGTCTATGGTGGTGTCGAAAGTGTTGCGGTAGAAGAGCGCACGCTTGGCATACTTGTCGGCCAGGTCCTTGCGGCCCATCTTGAGGGCTGCCGCGTAGATAGCCCAGTCGTCGTACGAGTACTCGAGCGTGTTAGAGGCAGCGGTGGCATCGTGGTCGTAAGGGGCATAGCCCAGTTTCTTGTACTGCTCTACGCTGGGGAAGTACTTACAGTTGGCTGTCTCGTCCATAGCCCTGAGCGCCTCGTCGGCATTGAGTTTGGCTCCCTTGACCAGGGCATCGGCCACTACCGACACAGCATGGTAGCCGGTCATGCACCAGCCCTCGTTGCCCATAAGGCTCCACACGGGAAGCATGTGCAGGCGGTTCTGCTGCTGGTGGGCTATCATGGACTTCACCATGTCCAGGTTGCGCGCCGGCTTGACCAACTGCAGGAATGGGTGCTCGGCCCGGTAAGTGTCCCAGACCGAGAATATGGTGTAGTTGGTAAATCCCAGCGCCTCATGGATGTTTCCGTCTACGCCACGGTACTTGTTGTCTACATCCATATATACAGATGGGTTAATCATGGTGTGGTACAGCGAGGTGTATATCATGGCCTTCTGGTCGTCGGTACCCTGGCAGTCTATGCTGGCCAGCTCCTTCTCCCAGGCAGCCTCTGTCTTGGCCCGGGCCTGCTCGAAGGTGAGGGCCTGAGCCTCGGCTTTCAGATTCTTCAGGGCTCCCTCGGTGCTGACGGCCGACAGGGCCACCTTGACGGTAATGGGCTGATGGTCGGTGTTGTCAAAATTGAAATAGGTGGCCACGTTCTGTCCCGCTATCTCCGGGAAGTTGTGATATACATCAAACTTGCGCCAGAAGCCGCGGTACTTAGGCTTCTTCATGTCGCGGTAGCCATACGTCTTGATGGGCTTGCTGAAGGTGATGGCGAAGTAAGTGTAGTTGGCGCGCGACCATCCGTTAGTAATGCGATAGCCTGTGAGCAGCGTGTCGTTCTCTACACGGAGCGAACTCCACAGCACCTTGCCGTCGTAGTTGTATATACCATGGATAAGGTCTATGATGAGGCGGGCCTCCTTGACATCGGGGAATGTATATTTGTGGATGCCTACGCGGGTAGTAGCCGTGAGCTGGGCGCGTACACCGTTGTCGGCCAGCGTGACCTCGTAGTAGCCTGGGGCGGCCTTCTCTGTGGTGTGCGAGAAACGTGAACGGTAGCCCGCGTCGGGATTTTGGGCTGTACCCGGATTGAGCTGCAGCTTGCCGGTCTGTGGCATGATGAGTATGTCGCCCAGGTCGCTATGCCCCGTGCCGCTCAGGTGAGTGTGGCTGAACCCCACAATGGTAGGGTCGTCGTACTGGTAACCGGCACAGTAGGAGTAAACCTTGGTCTGGTACTTGCCGTCAACGTTCTGAGGAATGGTGTCGGTCTCTGGACTGAGCTGGACTATGCCAAAGGGGGCACAGGCACCAGGGAAGGTGTGGCCCATGCCTGCCGTTCCAATCATGGGGTTGACATAGCTTGTTCGGGTGCGCGGCTGCTGGGCCCAGGAGGCCAGGGCCATGACAGCTGCTACGGATAAGACTAATAGTTTCTTGTTCATGGATGTATGAAGTTAATTAGAGTTTATTATTCATGGTGATAGGGGTCGCCCTTGATGATGGTACAGGCACGGTACAGCTGCTCGGTGAATACCAGGCGCACCATCTGATGCGAGAAAGTGAGCCGGGAGAGGCTCAGTTTGTCATTGGCCCGCTGATATACCTGTGGGGCAAATCCATAAGGGCCGCCAATGATAAAGACCAGACGGCGGCTTGTCTGCTGGCGCTTGACAAGCCACTGCGCCAGTTCGATGCTGCGTAACTCGGCTCCGTGCTCGTCCAATAGTACCACGGTGTCTGAGGCCTGGAGCTGTTTCAGGATGAGCTCGCCCTCGCGCTCCTTTTGTTGCTCTGCCGAGAGGCTCTTCGTGTTTTTTATCTCGGGTATCGTCAGGATTTCAAAGGGCATATAGTGGGTTATCCGGTCGGCATAGTCGGCGATGCCAGCCTGAAAGTGGCGGTCGGTGGTCTTTCCCACTAAGATAAGTAGGGTCTTCATGATTTTTTGCGTTTAGGAAACCATCCTTTGGCAACCCGTTTGCGCTGCTCGAAGAGCTCGCCTATGGACCAGAGCAGGCTGGCACCGAGCACGCCAAGCAGGCTGGACACGACGACATGGTTGACACAGAGCGAGGCAATGATGCTGGCTATGCCCAGTATGAGGAAAATCCACCAGGGACGGGTGCCAAAATAATACTCGGTCTTTATGACGATGGGGTGGAACATCCCAATGATGAGGAAAGTTCCTATGGCTATGATAATACCTGTGAAAAACATGAGAATAATCGCAATTAAATTATGTTTTGCAAAAATACAAAAAAATATTATGTAAAGGGAACTTACAACGATTAAAATTGCTATCTTTGCACTAAACTATAATAATTTATTGTAAACGAATATGGAAAATAATGCAGATTTAATCGCTCAGTGCATGGCCAAGGCACAACAGTGGCTTAGTCCGGCGTTTGACGAAAAGACACGTAAGGAGGTAGAAGCCAAGTTGGCCGCCGCCGATAAGACAGACCTCATCGAAAGTTTCTACAAGGATCTGGAGTTTGGTACAGGTGGTTTGCGTGGCATCATGGGCGCAGGCAGCAACCGCATGAATATCTATACGGTGGGCATGGCTACACAGGGTTTTGCCAACTATCTGAAGCTGAACTTCAGCAACCGCGACCAGATATCGGTCGTGGTATGTCACGATTGCCGTAACAACAGCCGCCTCTTTGCTGAGACCGTGGCCGATATATTCTCTGCCAATGGCATCAAGGTCTATCTGTTTGATGATATGCGTCCTACACCTGAGTGCTCATTTGCTATCCGCCATTTAGGATGTCAGGCAGGTGTAAACATCACAGCCAGTCATAACCCCAAGGAATACAATGGTTATAAGGCTTACTGGGAGGATGGCGCCCAGGTACTCGCCCCGCACGATACGGGTATCATAGACGAGGTAAACAAGGTGACGGTAACGGATGTGAAGTTTGCTGGTAACAAGGAACTTATCCAGATTATCGGAAAGGAAATAGACCAGGTGTATCTGGAGAAGATTAAGACCATCTGTATAGACCCGGAGGTGATAAAGCGCCAGCATGACCTGAAGATAGTGTACACCCCGTTGCACGGAACGGGCATGATGATGATACCACAGTCTCTTAAATTCTGGGGATTTGACAATGTACATTGCGTCAAGGAACAGATGGAACGTAGTGGCGATTTTCCCACGGTGGTGTCGCCCAATCCGGAGAACGGTGAGGCTCTTACGCTGGCCCTGCGTGACGCCAAGGAGATAGACGCTGACATCGTAATGGCCAGTGACCCTGATGCTGACCGCGTGGGTATGGCCTGCAAGAACGATAAGGGTGAGTGGATACTGATTAACGGTAATCAGACATGTCTGCTGTTCTTGTATTATATCATAACCAACCGTAAGGCGATGGGCAAGATGAAGGATAGCGACTTTATCGTGAAGACCATCGTGACCACGGAGGTGATACGTAAGATAGCCGAGAAGAATAAGATAGAAATGCGCGACTGCTACACAGGCTTTAAGTGGATAGCACGCGAGATAGCCCTCTCTGAGGGTAAGCAGCAGTACATTGGCGGTGGCGAGGAGAGCTACGGCTTCCTGGCAGAGGACTTTGTCCGTGATAAGGATGCTGTATCGGCTTGCTCGCTGCTGGCTGAGATTTGTGCTTATGCTAAGGATAAGGGCAAGACGCTCTATGACCTGCTGATGGAAATCTATCTGGAGTATGGTTTCTCTAAGGAGTACACCATCAATGTGGTGAAACCCGGTAAGACGGGCGCTGACGAAATCAAGCAGATGATGACCAACTTCCGCAACAATCCGCCGAAGGAACTGGGTGGTAGCAAGGTGATATGTTGGAAAGATTATCAGGCGCTTACCTGCACCAAGGAGGACGGAACCGTTACCAAACTTGATATGCCGGCTACAAGTAATGTGCTTCAGTGGTTCTGCGATGACGAGACCAAGGTGAGTGTGCGTCCGTCGGGAACTGAGCCCAAGATTAAGTTCTATCTGGAGGTCAAGGGTACCATGAAGTGTACCGGATGCTATGACCGCTGTACCAAGGAGGCCGAGGAAAAGATAAAGGCCATCAGGGCCAGCCTTGGAGTTTGATAAGCTGCATTTATTTAGTATAGATGGGCAAATATAGAAGGTGCCGGTTCCACCAAGTGTGGTTCCGGCACCTTTCTAAGTAATGTCCAGAATGTACAACGGGGACTGTATCTGTATAGGTACAGTCCCCGTTGTGTTAACAATGGTCGGTGGCAGGCTATTTCTGAGTTATCGCCTCGGCTATGGCCTTAGCCATTTCGCCAGCGCCCTTAGCCGTGGGATGTACGCCGTCGCGCTGCATGAGGTCCTTTTGGTTCAGCTGTTCGCGCATGTCTATCAGCCCGCACTTATTCTTTTTGGCTACTTTGCGGATGATGGGCATGATGTCTTTCTCGATAACCTCGTTGTTGATACTGTTATCGCGCTTAACCTCATTGGTGGCCACCAGCGGATAGGCCAGGTATATCTTGGGATGTGCAGGCAGTGCCTTCAGACTGTCTATCATCAGCTGTAAGTCGTGGGCAAACTCGTTGCCGTATTTCCAGTTGATGGCTTTAGAGTCGTTGGTGCCCAGCTTGATAATGGCTATATTGGGATTGAAGTCGAGTGCCTCGCGCCACGCCTGTTCGGCCATGTAGGGCATGTTGCCCTTGTTGAGCAGCGTACGGGCACTCACGCCATAGTTGCGCACGTTGTACCCATTGCCCAGCAGGGCCTGGAGTTGCGCGGGATAGCCCCGCTGCTCGGGCAAGTCTATGCCAGCTCCGTCGGTGATACTGTTGCCGATACAGGCCACACGTACGGCGTCGCGACGGGGGGCAGGCAGCTGGCCCAACCAAGAGTTGATGTTGGTAAGCATCTCGTCGTGATACTTAAAGGTGGACTTGAAGCCGAAGCCGTGGCCTCCTGAGGGATAAATGTACATGGCGCAACAGTTGCCCTTGCTCCGCATGGCGGTATAGTAGGCCACGGCATTGGTAACGGGCGGCACCACGTCGTCGTCGTTGGTAAGGAGCAGCAGCGTGGGCGGCGTGATGTGCCGGGTTACATGCAACTGATTGCTATACTCAGCCACGAGCTGAGCATTGTGCCACTCGCGTCCCAGCAAGTTTTTCGCTGAACCGGCATGGCCCATCCGCTCGTCCATGGAGATGACCGGGTAGAAGAGGATGGCAAAATTAGGACGGTGGGCAAAGTCTGCGTGGGTGCAGACGGTAGACGCTAAGTGTCCGCCAGCCGATGACCCCATGATACCCACGTCATACGGGTTGATGTTCCAGGCTTGGGCTGAGTCGCGCACCATCTTCATGGCGTTCATGGCATCACTGATGGGTAACGAGCGGTTGCCGTGAGGCATGCGATAATTGAGCACGAAGCTGGCGATGCCCTGCTTGCTGAAATATTCGCCCCAGTCGGTTCCCTCGTGTTGCATGGCTACTATCCAGTAGGCTCCGCCGGGACAAATCACGATGGCTCGGCCGGTAGCCTTGTCGGCCGATGGGAGGAAACAGGTCAGCGTGGCCTTGCCGTCGGCGCTTACGGGGATGACAAACTGCCGGCCAGCTGCTTGAGCCATTGCCGACATGGCTAAAAGGATTAAGGTAAAAAACAAAGACTTTCTTTTCATCTTGCTATGTATGTTATAATTTTGGTTTATCGCTTGCTTCATTATCTTATGTGTAGCAACGTATATCGTAGTGGCGTATATGGATTCGTGGCCTATGGCTGCGCCCTCTGTTAGCAGAAATCAGTGAACCACGATGGCTATGCGCCGCCACAGGGCAGCAGGCAACAGTCGCCAGAAGAATACGAGCAGACGGTAGCGCCAGTCTACCACCACTACATGTCGGCCTCGGCGTAATGCGGTTACTATCCAGCGGGCCACATAAGGGGCTGTCATCTGTAGGGGGAAGTGCGAACCCTCGATAAGGGCCGTATGGACAAATCCTGGACGGATGTCGGTAAAGTGGATGGGAAGCGCGCGGGTAAAGGCCAGCTGTTCGAGCGCCTGGATGTAGACATTCTGAAAAGCCTTGGAGGCACTATACGACGGGGCAGGCCCAAGTCCCTTGACACCGGCTATCGAGGAGATGACTGCTATGTGCCCGCCACCATGGACTGCCATATAGCGAAAAGCCGTGCCAACCATGCGGGCAAAGCCCATTACATTGGTGTCCAGGGTGTCCAGCTCGGTGGTAGCGTCGAGCTCCATGTTCTGCCGGCCTATCCCTGCGGCATGAAAGTAGAGGTCTACTCCGCCCATGCGGTTTGTTAACTGCTCAAGGGCCTGTACAGCCGTGGTGCTACATACATCGCAGGGCTGTACCCATACAGTTGAGGGGTACTCGCTGCGTATGGCCTCTAATAGAGTGGTACGCCTGGCCATCAGTCCCACGGCCCAGCCATCGGCCATCAGGCACCTGGCCACCTCCAAGCCTATTCCGGACGAGGCTCCGACAACAATTGCTTTTTTCATTAGGGCAAAATTAATAAAAATAGATGTGCTAAAGGAGAAAAAGTAAAGATAATTTGTTTTTTCAAGCTATTTCAACTATTTTTGCACTATCATTCACATATATAATAAGGTATAACAGACGCAGACAGATGAACAGTTTTATCAAACAGGCTCTGGCCACGGTAGTGGGCATCCTTTTTTTCATTATCATAACGGGAGCCTTAGGTGCCATGAGCCTGGTGGGCATGGTGGCGTCGAGCCAGGCCACTAAGAACGTGGACGACAACTCGGTACTGGTGCTCAACCTGTCGGGCGCGATGGACGAGCGGACGCAGGAAAGCCTGCTCGGCATGCTGGGGGGCAGTACGACTAACAACCCCGGGCTGGAGAATACGCTCCAGGCCATCAGAAAAGCCCGCACCAATGACCGCATCAAGGGTATCTATATCGAGGCGGGACTGTTCAGTAGCGATTTCGCCTCGATGCAGGAACTGCGCAAGGCGCTGGTAGACTTCCGCAAGAGCGGCAAGTGGATAGTGGCTTATGCCGATACCTACACCCAGGGCACCTACTATATCGCCTCGGCGGCCAACAAGGTGTATCTGAACCCGCAGGGACAGGTAGACTGGCACGGAATAGCCTCGGAGCCGATATTTGTCAAGGATCTGCTGGCCAAGTTTGGCATACGTATGCAGGTAGTTAAGGTGGGCAAGTACAAGAGCGCCACCGAGATGTTTACCGAAGAACACATGAGCGAGGCTAATCGTGAGCAGGTTCAGGCTTACATAAACGGGCTGTGGCAGAATGTGTGTCAGGGCGTGGCCGAGAGCCGCCACATCAGCGTGGCTCAGCTCAATGCCTATGCCGACAGTCTGATGACCTTTGACGACCAACGCTCGCTGATAAGGCGGCGGATAGTAGACGGGCTACTGTACACCGACCAGGTTAAGGGCGAGGTAAAGAAACTGCTCAAGCTGGATGCCGACGAGCCTGTCAGCCAGGTGAGCGTGACCGATATGGCCAATGTGAAGGACGACCAGACCGATGGCGACGAGATAGCCGTGTACTACGCCTATGGCGATATAGTGACCACTCCGCTTGAAGCTACGGGTGGGCTGCTGGGTAACAGCCACTACATCGTGGCCACCGAGGTATGCAAGGACTTGGCAAGTCTGGCCGATGACGATGACGTTAAGGCCGTGGTGATACGCATTAACTCGGGCGGAGGCTCGGCCTATGCCTCAGAGCAGATATGGCATCAGATAGAGATGCTCAAGAAGAAAAAACCGGTAGTGGTATCAATGGGCGGCATGGCTGCCTCGGGCGGCTACTACATGAGCTGTAACGCCAACTGGATAGTGGCTCAGCCCACTACCCTTACCGGTAGCATAGGTATCTTCGGGGTAATACCAGACAGGAGCCAACTGCTCACCCAGAAGCTGGGCATCAAATTTGATGAGGTAAAGACCAACCGCAATGCGGCTTTCGGTACCAGCTCGCGTCCCATGAACACCGAGGAACTGGCTTATTTGGGGGCCTACATCAACCGGGGCTACTCGCTCTTCCGCCAACGTGTAGCTGACGGACGCCATCTGTCGGTGGCACAGGTAGAGGCTGTGGCCCAGGGACATGTGTTCCTGGGGCAGGATGCCATCAAGCTGAAGCTGGTAGACGAGCTGGGCGGTATAGACCAGGCCGTGGCTCGCGCTGCCAAGCTGGCCAAGGTAGACGAGTACTATACCTACAGCTATCCGGGTGAGCCGGGACTGTGGGACAGCATGATGGGCACTGTGCAGAGCGGCAACTATCTGGACGAACAGATGCGCGCCACCTTGGGTGTGTACTACGAGCCGTTCAAACTGCTTCGTAGCCTGAACCAGATAGATGCCATACAGGCACGTGTACCATTCTTTTTGAACCTGAGATAACGAGATGCGCACCGAGGGCGACTTCATCAAAATCAATGAGTGGCTGCTGCCGCTCAGCTGGCTGTACGGCTTGGTTGTAAAATTGCGCAACCTGCTGTTCGATACGGGCATACTGAAGTCCAAGTCGTACTCTACACCTGTCATCTCCGTAGGCAACATCACCGTGGGGGGCTCGGGCAAGACACCGCATGTAGAGTATCTTATCAGGCTATTGCAGAACTACACCCAGGTGGCTGTACTGTCGCGTGGATACAAGCGCAAGACCCATGGGTATCGTCTGGCCGATGCTCATTCTACTATGAGTGAGATAGGCGATGAGCCTTTTCAGATGAAACACAAGTTCCCCAAGGCTTATGTGGCTGTCGATGCCAAGCGCACACGTGGTATAGAACACCTGGTGGGCGACCGGGCTACCAGCGACGTGGGGGCCATCCTTCTGGACGATGCCTTTCAGCACCGCTACGTCAAACCGGGCATTAATATATTGCTGGTAGACTATCATCGGCTTATCATGTACGACAAGCTGTTGCCTGCCGGTCGGCTACGCGAACCAGCCTCGGGCAAGAGCAGGGCCGATATAGTGATAGTGACCAAGTGCCCGAAGGACTTAAAGCCTATGGAGTTCAGAGTGCTTACTAAGGCTATGGCCCTCTATCCCTTTCAGGAACTATACTTTACCACCATCGTGTACGACAGGCTTCAGGGACTATTCACGGGGCGCACCATGGAACTGGCCGAGCTGGCGGACAAGCGGGTGCTGCTGCTCACTGGCATCGCCTCGCCTAAACAGATAATGACCGACATCGCCCCGCTGTGTACCAGTATCGTCCCCATTACCTATGGCGACCATCATGCCTTTACCCTGGCTGATATTGCGCGCATCAACGATCTATATGCCAGCACCGAGGGCAACAGGATAATTCTGACTACCGAGAAGGATGCTACACGGCTCGTGGAGCGCGACGGACTGAGCCCCGAGGCCAAGGAACATATCTATACGCTACCTATCCACGTGACTTTTATGCAGGGGCAGGGCGATAAGTTCAATCATAAAATTCTCGGCCATATACGTAAGAACTCCCGAAACTACAAACCGGCTAAATCCAAGGACGAACACAAATCTAAGGGAGCCAAGCAGGGCGCCGCCAAGCCCCGCACCATCAGTTTCAAGGACAATATATGAAATGACAAAGAAACCATAAACCATTATGACAGATATTTCTAAACTGGGCGAATTCGGGCTGATACGGCAGCTTACCAAGGACATCAAGCCCGTAAACCCATCGACCGTTCATGGAGTAGGCGATGACTGCGCTGTGTTACACTATGCCGACCATGAGGTGCTCACCACGACCGATATGCTCATGGAGGGCGTTCACTTTGACCTTACCTATATTACTATGGAACAGCTGGGCTATAAGTCAGCCATGGTCAACATCAGCGATGTTTTTGCCATGAACGGTACCCCTCAGCAGCTGCTTATCAGTCTGGCCATCGACAAGCGTTTCGATGTAGAGAGCATCGAGGAGTTTTACAGTGGCGTGCGCCGTGCCTGCGACAAGTGGCAGGTGGATATTGTCGGTGGCGACACCACTTCCTCGCGTACCGGGCTGGCCGTCAGCATTACCTGTATCGGCCAGGCTAAGGCTTCCGATATAGTGTATCGTAACGGGGCTCACGAGACTGATATTATCTGCGTGAGTGGCGACCTGGGTGCGGCCTATATGGGCTTGCAACTGCTCGAACGCGAGAAGAACATTTACTATGAGCAGTACGATGCACTGACCCGCAAGGTCAAGCAGGCCAAGGACAGTGGTGACAGCGAGGCGCTGAAGGCGTTGGAGAACGACCTCGTGGCGCTGCGCGACTTCCAGCCCGACTTCGGGGGGAAAGAATATCTCATAGACCGGCAGCTCAAACCCGAGGCGCGGGGCGACATCATTGCTCAGTTGCGCCAGGCCAATGTACACCCTACTGCCATGATGGACATCTCGGACGGGCTGAGTAGCGAACTGCTGCACATCTGCAAGCAGAGCCATAGTGGCTGCCGTGTGTACGAGAACAAGATACCGATAGACTATCAGACAGCGGTAATGGCCGAGGAACTCAACATGAACGTTACTACCTGTGCCATGAACGGGGGCGAGGACTATGAACTGCTATTCACCGTACCCATAGGCGACCATGAGAAGATAAACGCCATGGATGGAGTCAGGCAGATAGGCTATATTACCCGCGAAACTCTGGGTACAATGCTTGTAACCCGCGATGGCAACGAGTTCGCCATTACAGCCCAGGGATGGAACCCTCTTAAACAATAATTCACATTTGACGTTCCAAAAGCTGTTTTAAATGGGGTGAATAGTTAACAAAGATTAAACAGCGAAACTTTCTCTACATGTACCGCTTGTGTTTCGAGAAAAAGTCGTACCTTTGCAACCGCAAACAAGAAACAATGATGGTGCCATAGCTCAGTTGGTAGAGCAAAGGACTGAAAATCCTTGTGTCCCCGGTTCGATTCCTGGTGGTACC
>CAKPRX010000050.1 GCA_934183135.1 uncultured Prevotella sp. | reverse complement strand
CGGCCTCGGTGGCCACGATAAACTCCTTCTTGTCGCTCTGCTGGGCATAGTGCAGCATGGTGGCCGTACTGCCCTTGACATCGGCCATGGCCAGCACGGGGGCCTTGCACTCCAAGTGAGCCATCACCACGGCCTCGGGATGGGCCTCCCTGAGCTGTACGATGCCCGCCACCGAGAACTTCTCGTGTACATGGCACCCACCGTTCCAGAGCAGCATGTGCCGCCCCGTAACGCTGTTTATGTAGTTACCTAAGTTGTAGTCGGGGCCAAATATGAGCTTCTCGTCCTTGGGGAACGAGTCTATCACCTTCTTGGCGTTTCCGCTGGTCACCACACAGTCTGTAAGCGCCTTGACGGCGGCTGTGGTGTTGACATACGATACCACCTTATAGCCCGGGTGCTCCTCCTTATAGCGCTTCAGGTCCTCGGCCTTACAGCTGTCGGCCAGCGAGCAGCCGGCGGTAAGGTCTGGACACAGCACCACCTTGTCGGGCGAGAGCAGCTTGCACGTCTCGGCCATAAAGTGTACACCACACATCACCATCATGCGTGCGTCGGTCTCGGCCGCCTTGCGGGCCAGGGCCAGGGAGTCGCCCACAAAGTCGGCTATCTCCTGTATCTCGCCCACGGTATAGTAATGGGCCAGGATGATGGCATCCTTCTCCTTGCACATACGCCGTATCTCTTTCTTCAGGTCCAGGCTGCTGTCTATGGGCTCGTCTACATAGCCCTTAGCTATCCACTCGTTTTTCACCATCACAATATTATTATTTATTATATTCTTTATTTTAGAAAAAGAGAAATGATAAAGATGATATGATGTGGAAAAGTTTATAACTTACTCTCATTTTATTTGCAGGTTTGGCTTATTCACACCTATCTGTCATCTATTCACATCCCGTAGTAATATTATCTGGCTGATTTACAACTGCCATGATAGTTATCAACATTTACACAATGTGGTGCAAAGTTAATAAGTTTATATCTTTTTCTTATCAAAATCTATGGAAAACTTGCGTAAAACCGTTTTATTTCTCGGTGGATATCCCCATTCTCCCGGCTGTCGGCGTGGCGGTGTTGATAACTGCCGAGTTATCCATGGGGTTATACAGTGGTTTTCCACCACGTTATCCACAGGCTGCCTGGGTTATACAGGTCTGCTTTTCTATTCTCCTGATAATACAGCCATGCCCAGGCACCAATAATGGTCCAGTAGTGATACTTATTACCGATATAATGATGGCTCCCTGCGGCATAAAAATATCCCCGATTAAGCAGATTGTCCTCATTTTCTTGCCGATAACGGCAAGAAAACGCTATCTTTGCATCAATATTTGTTCAAATCATGCCGATAGAATATATTTCGACCCGAGAGTATGCCATGGCTCATGGCTTGGCTGAGCGCACAGTACGTAACTATTGTGTGCAGGGTAAGATGGCGGGAGCCCAACTTATCGGCAAGAGTTGGAATATACCCGCTGATGCGCCACTTCCTGCCAGGAAAAATGCCCGTGTATGCATTTCTCCCTTATTGATGACATTGAGAAGTGAGATGGCATCATCGGTGAAAGGTGGCATCTATCACCGTACGCAGATAGATCTTGCGTATAACTCAAACCATATCGAGGGAAGCAGGCTGACCCATGAGCAGACACGGTACATCTTCGAGACTAATACCATAGGCGTTACGGACGAGGCTGTAAGTGTAGACGATATTATAGAGGCAACCAATCATTTTAGATGTTTCGACTTTATCGTGTCGCATGCCCATGAGCCACTCACCGAGACTATGATAAAACAGATACATGCGATGCTGAAGGATGGAACATCGGATGCGTTAAAGTCATGGTTTGCCGTGGGTGATTACAAACGTTTTCCCAACGAAGTGGGAGGTATCGATACCACTGCCCCTAAGCAGATAGGCAAAGCCATTCGTGCCTTGTTGCGGTCGTATGGTGTCAACAAGCATGTTACCTTTGAAGATATTCTTGACTTTCATTATCAGTTTGAGTCCATCCACCCCTTCCAGGATGGCAATGGTCGTGTAGGCAGATTGATTATGTTCAAGGAGTGTCTTCATCACAACATCGTGCCCTTTATTATTACTGATGAGTTGAAGATTTTCTATTACCGTGGGCTCCATGAGTGGTGCCACATTCCTGGTTATCTCACGGACACTTGTCTTACGGCACAAGACAATTACAAGCACCTGCTCGATTATTTTGAAATCAAGTATTAGGGATATACGCAGAACTTCCGGGCATCTTAAAACAAACTATCCGCAACACCATGGGTATTGCGGATAGTCTGGTAATAATTAATAGAGGTGTATCTACCTGTTTTTACAGTATCGTCACGGTGGCCTTGGCGGCTACGCTCTTCTGTGGCAGCGTAACCCTGACTATGCCGTCAGCGCCGTAGCTGAAGGCCTGGGTGGCCACGCCGTTAACCAGCACGCGCGATGGCTTGCGGTGGCTGTACACCTCAAGGTTGTAGGTGCGGTGGGTGTACATACCCTTGTACTGTCCCTTGACAGGCTGTACGGTGAAGTCTATGCGGTTGCCGGCCTGTGCACAGTCGAAGGTGGTGCGGGCCACGGCTCCCTTCTCATAGTCGTACGACTCGCCGTCGTCCTCAAGCATGGTGTACGACGACTTGCCCTTGGGGAATACCTTGACGGTGAGCGTGTCTATGGGGTATTCGCCTACGAAGTTCATGTCGCGCTGCATGGGGATGATAGACCCCTGGCGCACGAAGAGCAGGCCGGCGCGGCCCTCGGGTATGGCGCGCTTCACGGTGCGGCCACCCTGGATGCGCTCGCCGCTCCAGAAGTCGGTCCACTCGCCCTGGGGCAGGTACACCTCGTTGCTGAATATGCCTACGAGGAAGTTCTTGCCAAACATGTACTGGTAGCAGGCATCGTCTACGTTGCGGTCGGCCGGAAACTCAAGGGGCATGGACCTCACGATGGGCATGCCCGTCTCGGCGCCCTCGATGGCGGCGCTATATATATAAGGTAAGAGGCGGTAGCGCAGCTGTACATAGTACTTGTATATGTCCTTGTCCTTGGTCGAGAAGTAGAAGGGCTGCAGCAGCGAGTACCAGCTGTTAATCTGTACCCATGGCAAGAAGAGCCCGAAGTGCAGGCTCTGCATCTCCTGCTCCTTGGGCACCGACATCACGTCGCACGAGGTGTTGAGGAAGCCGCTCATACCCAGGTTGATCTGGTCGAAGAGAGCCGTCTTGCCTCCACCGTTGTCGCCGCTGGTCGATGCGCCCCAGTGCTGGGTACCGGCCCATCCGGCGGTATAGTGGTGCCAGTTGCGCTTGCCGGTATGCTCGCGCATCATCACCTCCATCTGCTTGGGCAGCAGTATCTGGTTCAGGTTGTGCATATATCGGTCAGAGTAGCCGTTGTAGTACTTGCGTGTGGGGTGCTCGTCGATGGTACGGGCGGGGTCCATCTTGAAACCGCGCACGCCGTTGTCAACAAAGTTCTTGAGGTGATCCATCCAGTGCTCCTTGCCGCTCTCAGGCCGGCCGGCAGCCTTGGCCAGCGCGTCTTCCTCGGCTATACTCAGGTCGTACTCCTCGCAGAGCCACAGACCCAGCTTGAAGCCCATATTCTTGAGGCGGCCCACCAGCAGGCGGTGGTTCTCCTTCTTGGGATACTTGCACGAGTCCCAGTAAGCCTCGGCCGAGAAGAGCTTGTAGTTCCATTTCTTCTTGGTAGAGAAGTCGTAGCGTTTCTCCATCCACTGCGGCTCCAGCCAGAACAGGTCGCAGGGCACGCCCATGCGGCGGAACTCAACGGCGTCGCGCAGTATGTCAAACTGGTTCTCGAGCATATTGGGACCGAAGCACAGTCCGTAAGCCCACTTGGGCTGCAGGTAGGGGCGGCCCGTAATGAGTGTGTAGGCGTTGATGACATCGGGCATGCCGGTGCCCATCATCAGGTAGAAGTCGGCCTCGTCCGAGGTGTTGTACACCGACATGATGTCCTTCTGATGACGGCCTATGTCGAAGAAGTGCTTCAGCGTGGTGTTGTTGAACACGCCCCACCCGTTGCTGCTAATCACCATGGGCTGTGGTATCTCGGTGTGCTGGTAGGTGGTCCACATGCGCAGTATCTCGCCACGGTGCTGTATGTGCTCGCGGCTGGTGCTGCCACCGCCGTAGAAGCGCTCGCCCGGCTTCAGGCTGAAGTTGATGATGCTGCACTTGGCATACTCGCCTGTCTCGGCGGTGTCCTTGGCAGCGGCCGTAGTCTTCACGTCGCCTATGATACCGCTGTTTTTCTCTACCTTCATGTCGGCATACTTGGCATTGATCTCCTTGCCCAGCGAGGTGAGCAGCGGGTCAGAGCCCTTGAGGTAGCTGATGCGGTCCACGATGGTCCGTCCGGCCTTGTCGGCCACGCTGATGGAGCCGTCTTTCTTGTTCACGCTCAGCAGATACTTGGCCGTGGCGATAGTCATCACCCCGTCCTTGTCGGTGGTCTGACAGGCCACCTTACTCCAGTCCTTCTTCTGCACATTGTAGCGCAGCATGAGATTTTCGGCATACTTGGCGCGAGGCGAGATGCGCACACGGAATATGCCGTCGGTACATACCTGGACGTTCATGTGCAGCTTGTTCTTCAGCTTCACGTCGTACTCGGTCGCCGTCTGAGCCATGCTCGGTATAGCCACCATGAGTAGTAAGAAGATAAACAGTTTTTTCATGATTGTTACTTTAGTGATATTATTTGTCACAAAGTTAGTCATTATAATCCACAACTACCGACTTTACCTTAATAAAAAAAAGTGTGTGTACCAATTTTTATGGTTTTTTCGTCAACCTTATGGGTGGCCTTACGGGCAATTGGCAGAAAAATGGAAAAAACAGCCCCGCCGATGTCCCATTTTGACATTTTATACGTTATCTATATGTAAGACATGACAAAAGAAGACTTCTATCATATCATCCTACCCCTGCGCGACGACCTGCTGCGCTATGCGCTGAAGCTCACCTCGGGCAGCCCCGATGCCGACGATTTGGTCCAGGAGACCATGCTGCGGCTCTGGGACATGCACCCCCGGCTCGGCAGCGGCGACGACCTGCGGGCACTGGCCGTCACCATGGTGCGCAACCGCTTCTACGACAGCCTGCGCCACAGCCAGCACAGCCGGGCCCTCACCCCGGCCGACGACCGCGCCGTAGACGACCGCCGGGCCGAGTTGCGCGACGAGGCCCAGCTTATACGCATCATCGTAGACCACCTGCCGCCCTTGCAGCAGCGCCTATTCAGGATGAAGGAGATAGAAGGCTACACCGCCGAGGAGATAATGGCCATCACCGGGTGCTCGCCCGATGCGCTCAGGAAGAACCTCTCGCGGGCCCGGATGAGGATAAGACAGGAGTACATCAGTATAATGCAACAAGGAGACAACACACCATGAACCGATACGATGACATACAGCAGCTGATAGACAGCTATATGGCCGGCACCACGACCAATGAAGACGAGGCGCGGCTGCGCGCCTTCTTTGCCACCCACGGCGATATTCCGGCCGAGTGGGCGGTGTACAGGGCTCTCTTTGCCTATGTCAGGGCCGAGCGACAGGCCCTCACCACGGCCACAGCGGCCCCAGAGGTAACGGCTCATGTGGCTGCCTCCACGGCTCCGCGCCGCCCGCGGCTGCACATCGTGAGTAGGACCCGCAGCCTGTGGATAGCCGCGGCCTCGGTGGCTGCCGTAGTGGTGGTGGGCGCCCTGCTGTGGCATCCTGCCGACCACACATCCTATGCCCTGATAGACGGCCGGATGTGTACCAACCAGCACGAGGTAAAGGCCGAGGCGCTCAGTGCCCTGCAGAACATAGAGCTCGAGGGCGACGACCAGGCCTTCAGTGCCCTGGGCAACCTGAATGAATGACACAGATACGAGAACTATAAGATGCTATAACTATATGGAGATGAAATACGATAATATCCTACACACCCTGCGCCGTATGGCGCTCATCGTCCTGCTGATGGCGGCCGCCTCTCCCTGCGTGATGGCACAGGGAGGGCTGAGCGTAGACCAGGTCTTTGACCGACTGGGCCACGAGCGTGGCTGCAAGATGGTCACCATGCGCAACACCACCCTCAAGGGCTACCGTCTGGCTGTCTATAAGAGCCTGGTGTACAAGCATCAGGGTGCCCAGGTGGCACCTTACCTGGCAGCCGACCGCAAGCGGGCCCGCAAGGTGCGCGAGGTGGTCGAGGACGGCCACGTTACCGGGGGCTACTACATGATGGCGCCCCTGGCCGGAGGCATCAACCGCTACATACTCTTCAGCAACGGATCGGGGGGCCGCGGCACGGTCATCTACATCGAGGGCGCGCTCAGTCCCGACGACATCATGCGCCTGTGCTATACCCGCCGCTGACAGATACATGGATAATTAATAACAAGACAAGATACAATTATGAGAAATCTTAGACACATCATGGCCCTCGTGGCCATAGCCCTGCCTCTGTGCGCAGGGGCACAGCAGAAAGACACCACCATCGTGGTGGGCCGCCACCACATCGTTATCAGCGATATAAGCGCTCAGCCCACCGTGAAGATATACAACCAGGACAGCACCGAACTGAAGAAGGTGTCGGAGACCCACTTCGTAGACGGGCAGGAAGTCGAGCAGGTGTACGTTACCTCGCCCTTTATCCCCTCGGCCCTCAGTAAGAAGCGCCGGCCCCTGGTTAACAATTATCCCACCTTCTTCTTCGGCTACAATGTGCTGGGCGGCAGCGCCCTGAGTCTCAGTGGCAGCGACAATCTGCCCACGCGCGATGCCAAGTCATGGGAGTGGGGCGTAACGCTTACCAGTGTGGGCTTCCGCCTGCGTGGGCCGCTGGTGCTCTCGTCGTCCATAGCTGTAGGACAGGTGTTCAACCACTTCAAGGGCAACACCGTGCTGGCCACCACCAACGGGCAGACGCTCTTCGAGAACCGCCCCGATGACGAGCATGTCAAGAAGAGCTACATGATGTACGACTTTGTGCGCGTACCCCTGATGATAGAGTGGCAGAAGCGCTTTGGGCTCAACGCCTTTGTGGCCTTTGGCCCATCGCTCGAACTGCGCTGGCACGAGCGCTCACGCTACGTGGTGGGCAAGGACAAGCAGACCCAGGCTACCGACATCAACATGAACCCCGTGGGCCTCGGCCTCGACCTGCGTGCCGGTTACGGCATGGTAATGCTCTACGCACGTACCTCGCTCACCCCGCTGCTCAAGTCGGAGCGGGCTCCTAAGTGCTATCCGGTATCCATAGGACTGGGCATACGGCTCTGATATTTCTATAAAAATCTCTCACCTATACCGCCGCACAGGCTGGGAAAGCGTCCCAGACCTGTGCGACATTCTGTTTTATAGGCCGATGGTCGAAAATAAAGTCGCCATCATGGGTGTGGTAAGCGCAAAAAGTCGTAAATTTGTGCCGTAAGAAACAAGATAAGACTATGGATAACAACCGCAAACACCACTCCCGCCGTCGCCGGTGGATTATCGGTCTCGGCGTGGCCTGTCTGGTCGTCGCCGGCGGCTTAGGCGCGGCCAGCAACTACATGCTCGACTACTCGCTCTGTCCGCCCATGCGTCATGGGCACAATCTGCCCTGGCGGCTTGACAACATTCTGAGTCAGAGTCCGCAGCTGCGCCCGTGGGCCGACAGTCTTAGGCGCTGCCATGCCCTGCGCGACACGTTTATCACCATGCCCTCGGGCGAGCGCCACCATGCCACCTACATTGTGGCCCGTCGCCCCACCGACCGGGTGGCCGTGCTGGTTCATGGGTACAAGGACAACGGTATGGGCATGATGCACATAGCCTCTATATACAGTAGGCTGGGTTACCACTTGCTGCTGCCCGACCTGCATGCACATGGCCGCAGCCAGGGCCAGGGTGTACAGATGGGCTGGAACGACCGCCTCGATGTAATGAGGTGGATGGAGGTGGCCAACCGCCGTTTCGGCCAGGGCCGCGATACCCGTATGGTGGTCCATGGGGTGTCCATGGGGGCTGCCACGACCATGAACGTGTCGGGCGAGCAGCTGCCGGCCTATGTGCGCTGTTTCGTAGAGGACTGTGGCTACACCAGCGTGTGGGACGAGTTTGGCTACGAGCTCCGGCAGACCTTCCATCTGCCTCCTTTCCCCCTGCTCTATACCAGCAGTGCCCTGTGCCGGGCCAGGTACGGTTGGTCGTTTGGCGAGGCTTCGCCCCTGCGCCAGGTGGCCCGCTGTCATCGGCCTATGCTCTTCATCCATGGCGACCGCGACACCTACGTGCCCTTTGCCATGCTCCACCAGCTCTATGCCGCCAAGCCCCAGCCCAAGGAAGTGTGGGTTAGCCCGGGCAGCATCCATGCCATGAGTTTTTGCGACCATCCCGCCGAGTACACTGCCCGTGTCTCCCGGTTTGTCAATAGGTATATTCCAGCTGATGGGCGGTGAGAGGGAAGTCTCCTAAACTCTCCCCGTTCGCCGAGACCGACTTTTGCGTTTCCCGGAGTCGTCATTAGAAACGTAAAGGTCGGTCTTTTCATTTCCCGCGGTGGTATGGGAAAATTTCGCGGTCACTTTAGGCGCGCGTGGCTTGCGAGAACCACACCATGGCCGTTTGGTCGGTCGTCGCCTCGGCAATAAAAATAAATGTGATTCTGAAGATTTAGTTATCAACTAAATCGTGTATTTCTCTCGGCTTGCACTACCTTTTAATAAGGTAGGCTTCGCCTCAACAATGCAAATAGTAAAAAACTTCGTCTTTTCCTTTGCATTGTCTTCGGCTTGCACCTTTACGGCTGTCGCCGTGACGGTAGGCGTCGCCTCGGCAATAAAAATAAATGGGATTTATTTTGTATTTCTCTCGGCTTGCACTACCTTTGCAAAAGAATATAAACGTTTATAAGATATGTCATTAAAATGTGGTATTGTGGGCCTCCCAAATGTCGGGAAGTCTACACTTTTCAACTGCCTGTCGAGCGCTAAGGCACAGGCAGCCAACTTCCCTTTTTGTACCATTGAGCCCAACTTAGGCGTCATCACCGTTCCCGATGAGCGGCTTACCCGCCTGGCCGAGATAGTTCACCCGGGACGCATCGTGCCGGCCACCTGCGAGATAGTAGATATAGCCGGTCTGGTGAAGGGTGCCTCCAAGGGCGAGGGACTGGGCAACAAGTTCTTAGGCAATATCCGTGAGTGCGACGCCATCATCCACGTTATCCGCTGTTTTGACGACGACAACGTGGTACGCGAGGGCGGTGCTCCCGTGAACCCCGTAGAGGATAAGGAGATAATAGATACCGAGCTGCAGCTTAAGGATCTGGACACCATAGAGGCTCAGTTGGCCAAGAACCAGAAAATAGCGGCCATAGGCAATAACAAGGATGCCAAGGTGCTGGTGGGTGTGCTCGAGGCGTACAAGGCGGCGCTGGAGCAGGGTCACAATGCGCGCTCGGTGACATTCGACACCAAGGAGGAGCAGCAGGCTGCCCACGACCTGTTCCTGCTTACCACCAAGCCGGTACTCTATGTGTGCAACGTAGACGAGGGCAGTGCCAAGAGTGGCAACAAGTACTCGCAGCAGATAGAGCAGATAGCTGCCGCCGAGGGGGCCGAGGCTATGGTGATAGCTGCCAAGACCGAAGAGGACATAGCCTCGCTCGAAACTTATGAGGACAAGAAAATGTTCCTGGATGAGCTGGGGCTTGGCGAGAGTGGTGTCAACCGTCTTATCAAGAAAGCCTACAGTCTGCTTAACCTCGAAACGTTTATTACCGCTGGCGAAATGGAGGTTAAGGCATGGACATACCATAAGGGATGGAAAGCTCCGCAGTGTGCCGGCGTGATACATACCGACTTCGAGAAGGGCTTTATACGGGCCGAGGTCATCAAGTACGACGACTATATCAAGTATGGCTCCGAGGCCGCTGTCCGCGAGGCCGGCAAGTTGGGCATCGAGGGCAAGGACTATGTAGTACAGGACGGCGACATCATGCACTTCCGCTTTAACGTATAATACGCTGTGCGCCATGACCTACTTACTCAACTTCATAGTATGGAACCCGTCGACCACGGCCCTGCACTTAGGGCCGTTCGACGTGCGCTGGTATGGGCTGTGCTGGCTTACGGGCCTGGCGCTGGCCTACTTTATCGTCAAGTGGCTCTACAGCGACCAACGGGTCAAGTCTGAGTACTTCGAGCCTCTCTTTCTGTACTGCTTCGTAGGCATCCTGATAGGGGCAAGGCTTGGTCACTGCCTGTTCTACGAACCGGGCTATTTTCTGACCTCCTGGCAGCACTTCATAGAGATGCTCCTGCCCGTGCGGTTTGTCTATGGCGACCCCATGGCCAACGGGGGCTGGCTGTACAGCCTTACGGGGGGTGCGGTGGCCTTTACCGGCTACGAGGGTCTGGCCTCGCACGGGGGGACGCTGGGCCTGATGATAGCCCTGTGGCTCTACTACCGCCATACGCACATGAACCTGTGGCAGGTGCTCGATGATATAGCCATAGCCACCCCCATTACGGCGTGCTTCATACGTCTGGGCAATCTGATGAACTCTGAGATAGTCGGCAAGATAACCGATGTGCCATGGGCCTTCATCTTCGAGCGTGTAGACCAGATGCCCCGTCATCCAGGGCAGCTCTACGAGGCCATAGCCTACTTCATCTTCTTCTTCGTCGGCCTGTATATCTACCGCCGCCGCAGGCAGTGGGCCGGCACGGGGTTCTTTTTCGGGCTCTGTCTGACGCTTATCTTCACGTTCCGTTTCTTTATAGAATACACCAAGGACGTGCAGGAGGCTTTCGAGCAGCACATGGTGCTCAATATGGGCCAGTTGCTCTCCATACCCTTTGTCATTATCGGTGTAGTGTGCATGCGCCGGGGACTGGAAAAGAGTAAAAAGGTAAAAAAGTAAACAGGTAAAAATCGCTGGGCGGATAATAGGTGTCTGCCAGCTACTTATTATAGGCGCTGTAAGGGTAAATAGGTTAACAACCATGGTTATTAATACCCTTACAGCCCTCTTTAGTTTTGTGGCGACGCTCTTTGGTGCGCTGCCACAGGCTGTAAGCAGACTAACTTACAGCGCACCGTTGGCCATAGTGCGTGCCCTTAACAGGATAGATGGCCTTGCGGTTTTCATAGTTATCGGAGTAACTCTATTGATTTGTCTTCCTAATTGTATTGGCAGTTTCCTCTGTGTCAAAAAAATCGAAAAAGCAGGCCGTTATCTTTGTCCCTATAAACTAAAAACAGTATGAAACAATTTGTTATCACCATGCTGGCGTTGGCATGGGCCATCAGCATGGATGCGCAGGGCATCATCCGTCATCCGTCTTCGGTAAAGCCGCCCAAGGCCAAGACAGAGCGGCCCGCCAAGGCTAAAGTTAAGCCGGCCCCGCGGGCCCAGAAGCGGGTAGAGCAGACGGCGGAACCTAAGCCCGAACCTCAGGCCCCGGTAGCCATAAAGAGCCAGGTAACCCGGGTGGAAGACCCGCCTGTAGTGGCGATGACGCCTACGCAGGTCGTAGAGAAACTGATAGCAGACATGGTGCATATTCCCGGCGGAACATTCACCATGTACGACCGCAACTTCTACCCTGGCCGTGGCAGCCATTGCCCGGCATCGTACAGCGCCACCGTGGCCGATTACTATCTGTGCCGGTACGAGGTAACACAGCAGTTGTGGCAGGCTGTGATGGGCTCCAATCCCTCGCAGCACGCTGGGGGCAACAGGCCCGTAGAGGGTTTCTACTGGGACGAGGCTCAGCTGTTTATCTATCGCCCTGCGTCAGCAATAAGCCCGACCATAAGCATGTAGTGCGTGGCGGAAACTTCCGTCATCTTAGATGGTATAATGGCCGTGGCTATTGCGCCCAGGCCAATAGTCTGACAGGACTGCGGCTGGCTGCCTCGCATATACAACGATGATGGGCAGTGCACTATATGCCAAAATCCCATACCCTGGAAGTAAGGTATGGGATTTTGGCGTATATAAGGGGGCAGACAGTTACTTCCCCTTGAGTATCTTCTTGGTGTCATTGAGCTTGTTGAGGGCCTCGACAGGGGTGAGGTTGTTGATGTCGAGGCCCAGTATCTCTTTATTCCTTGACCTTGATGCTTACAGCCTTGAGCTGCTGCCAGCCAGCCTTGTCGGTCAGGCGTATCATGAAATGGTAGTCGCCGGGGTCTATGTCGTTCGGGATGGCGATGTCTACCTTTGCCTCATACGATTTCAAGCCCGACGGGATAGCCTGGTCTTGATTATACACCCAGGGCTTCACGGGCGACTTCTTCTCGTCGAGCGGGCAGTCGCCAGCCGAAGTGGAATGGGTATGGTGGTCGAAGTTGTTGTGTATCTCTATATTGAAATTGCCGAGCTCTACATTATCCGTAAAGGTATAGCGGAAAGCGATGGTCTCGCCCCGCTTGTATTGCTGGCAATCTATCGGGTTGGGCAACTCGCCGTCCACTATCTCAGGCTTCTCCCGGTCGCTGGTCTTAGTGTCGTCGTCATCACTTGAGCAGGAGGTCAGACTGACCGCCACCGTCATTACTGTTGCCACGGCAAACATATATAACAGATTTGTTTTCATTGTTCTTGCGTATTCAAAAATATGAGCTACCCGGCTGGGCACCCAGGCACCTGGGCCGAGTAGCCGTCATTTCTATATTTGACTTGTGTCTTAAAAACTTATTCCTTGGTAATCTGTATGCCCTCAGCCTCTTCGGTAGTAGAGATGTCATTGGCATCGGTCACCGTGAAGTGTATATGATACTCGCCCTCAGGAGCGTCGGCCGGTATCTCCGGATGCTCATGGAAGAGCACGGAAGTCTGTCCGAGATACTGCTCGCCGGTATAAGTATAGACCTTCTCGTACTTAGCAGCTGTATTGTGAAACTCCACCTCTATCTTGGCTATCTTATGAGGCGCCTCTATCTGTGCCTCCAGGTGCATCTTCTGACCTATCACGGCCTTATGGCTATCGCCTTCGCCCACTTCCTTAAAGGTGATGGCTGGCGCAGTCTGGTCAAGTGCCTTGACGGTAAGGTCGGAAGTAAAGGTAGAGCTCTGCCCCAGCTTGTCGGTCACTACGAGTGTAACCTTGTAGGCGCCGGCGGCAGCATCGGCAGGTATGTCAAGATGCTCGTGAAAGGTGGTGTTCCTTACACCGATGTACTTGCCGTCGGTGTAAGACTGCTGTACGATGGTAGTCTTGCCGTCGGCTGTGGCGATGGTTACGTCGATGCGGGCTATCAGGCCCTCAGCCTCCAAGTCGCCCTCCAGGTGCAGGTCCTTGCCGGCAGTGGCTTCCTTGGAGTTCTCCTCGCCCACCTCGGCAAGGGCGGCGACAGGCTTGGCGACCGATGGCTGTGGGTCATCGTTGCTGTCGCAGGATGAAAGAACTAAGCTGAAAATACAAAACAGCACGGTGGCTGCCAAAAATACTATCTTTTTCATTGTTGTTTACTTTTATATGATTGTTAACGAATTGTCCCGCCCCTACGAATAGGGGAAGGGTCTAAAACTTCCAGGCGGCCATGGCCGAGAAGTTTGTTCCCGGCTCAGGCACCCCTATCAGTCTGTAATAACTGGTGTGGTCGTAGTATCGCTTGCCCAGCAGGTTCTCTCCCCGGAGGGTCAGCTCCAGCTGGTTGCCGCCCAACGAGAAGTTCTTGCCGATGCTGGCGTTCAGGAGCTGGTGCCCCTTGGTCTTCTCCTCGGGAGGCACTATCCTGTTCTGCGAGCCCACCACTTGCCATTCCAGAGCCACAAATCCCGACTTGGCGGGATGCTGTGTTGACAGTAGATAGCGCAGTTCGGCACGGGCCGACCAGGGTGTGGAGAAAGGAAGCCCATACCCCCTCTTCTCGCCACTGAGCTGACGGGCATAGAGGTACTCGCCGTCGGCATCCAGTCGCAGGCAAGGCAGTATCTTCCACGACACACTTGTCTCGAACCCCCATCTCAGTACCCTGGACTGTGTGTAGTAGTAGAGCTGCAAGCCCTCCTTGTACTGTGGTGTAGGGTTGAGGTAGATGTAGTTGGGAAAATAGTTGATATAGGGAGTGAGCTGCACCGAGAGCCCACCTTTCTCATAGGCTATGCCCGCATCGGCCTGGTAGCTTTCCTCGGGCTTCAGCCTGGTGTTGCCTTTCTCGTATCTGAAGAGGTTGTAGTTCACCCCGTCCATTCCCAGTTCCTTGGCTATCGGCATGCGGAAGCTCTTGCCCACGTTGAGCTTGAGCACCCATTGGCCCAGCATCCGGTTCACGCCCACCGACCAGGTAAAGCTGTTGAAGCTACGACCCAGATTGGCCGAACGCTCCATATAAGCAGAATCCGTGGGATAGCCTGCGGCCGGCGCCTTCACGGGTGTCTTGTACCAGTCGTGGTAGCTGTGGGTCCTCACCTTCCCATGGTCGAATCTTACTCCGGCCGTCAGGCTGAGCTTGTTGCCCAGCTCCCACTTGTCCATGGCAAAGCCGCCCAGCGCCAGCTGCTCAAAGTCGGGCAGGATAAAGCCCCATCCTCCCCGGCGGTTGCGCTGGTACTCGACACTGGCCCCAGCCTGGAGCTCGTGCCTGCCCACCTGCTGTGTCGCCTTGGCATGGGCAGCGAATGTCTGCTTAGTAAAACTTCTCTCCAGGCTATTGGGCGGTATCGGCATATAGCCATGCGACACCGGCTCGGAAAGCTCGCGCTGCCGGTTGTCCTGGTAGGCAAGGTTGGTTTCCGCCGTACCGTCTGCCCAGCTCCAGTCTGTATGATGGGATACCAGTAAGTGGTTGACGGTATGATACGGCAAGTCTATGTCGCGACGCGAGCTGTCATAGTCTATGTCCGACAGCCTTACCTCCAGTCCGTGGGCATTGGCAAAGAAACCTGCCTTCGTATTCACATTGGCAATACGGAAAGAGGTGTTCCAACCATTACCGGCATAGCCGAGCATCAGGCTTCCGTCCAGCTCCCGGCCTGCCGTATTGCGCAGCCGCCGGTCCTTGAGCCTGATCCAGTAGGAGTAATACTCGATGCTGTCGGCCGGCACCTTGTAGTCGGCATAGTCTGCCCATGTGGCATTGGCCTTGTACCAGAACTTGCCGTTGCGGCCCGCAAGGCGAACCGACGAGCCTATCGACTCGTTGTTGGTTCTGCCGAAGATACTGACCTGCCCGGCGAACTTACTCATGGGGATGGTGTTGCTCCTCAGGTTGATGACACCACCGATGGCATCAGAGCCATAGGTGAGCGAGGCAGGGCCCTTTATGACCTCGGCCTGGTCTATGCCATACTGGTCTATCTCCAGGCCATGGTCGTCGCCCCACTGCTGGCCCTCGTGCTTGATGCCATTCTCTGCCACCAGCACACGGTTGAAACCCAGTCCGCGGATTACCGGCTTCGACTCGCCCGAGCCTACGCTCATCGCCTGTACACCAGGCAGCCTGCTCAGTGTCTGCATCAGCGAGCCGCCAAAATGCTCTTCGATGAACTGTCTGTTTGCCCTCACCACATTGAGGGCCGACCTCATCTGTACTTCTTTGTTGGAACTTCCGCTTACTACAACTTCCTGTAGGGACACCCCATCCCTCATCATACGCTTGATGCTGTCTGCCGGAGTACATTTCCTCGTCGTATCTTTGGGCATGGAAATGGGCTCAGCACCTGACGCAAGCGCATGACTCAAGTTGATGAAAAGCGCAAGTACCATGAGTACTAACGTCTTATGTTCCATCATAAATCTTTGAAAATCAATGAGACGATGGCCCACAAGGAGCCTAATCGCTCATACGGCTATGGCTATAGCCGATACTTTTGATTAATTATCTGAAAACTACAAAGATAGAAGTGCGGGTGGGGCACGGGTAGAATGAATGTCGCTTTGGCGGGTCCTGACAAATGGGCAAGATATGGCGAAGGCGACGTGGGCAATGGCAACGAATATGGCCATGCGGACAATGACAGGCACCACGTAAGGCAGACTGTGCAAGTGGCAGAGCACGCACTCGTGCATAAAACTCTGCCCGGCGGTAAGATGGCCATCGTGGTGGATATGATGTGCGCAGTCGTAACAATAGGACACGGCAGCACTGCCCTCGGCCTCCGAGTGGTGGTGGAGGGTGGTGGCGAGCATCATAGGCAGATACACCAGTATGAGCAGCCACGCAAACCTTATTCTTCTATTGTTATGATGGCGCATTATCCTAATGCCGTTCTTGTGGGTACAAAAGTAGCACTATTTTTTGTAATAGTCGTCAGAACACCGGAAATTTCCTCTTTTTTTAGCAATTGTAACAGTTATGAGATATCCGATTGGCTTACCGGCTGCCTAAGGCGTGCCCATGGCCCATTACCGCCCTGTTGATAGTATCGTAAAGATTTTTCGGATAATGTATAAATATACATTTCTGCCGTTTAGGCACCGTGCGAGGGCGTTTCGGCCTTCCACAGTCTGTCTGTACGCTCGCCGAGGAGGCGGCGGTGGCAAAAACAGCCTTTCTCGGACCACCCGAAAACGACCTTTAGAGTGCTCGCGATGGTCATTAGAATCGTAATGA
>CAKPRX010000049.1 GCA_934183135.1 uncultured Prevotella sp. | reverse complement strand
TCGAGGAGGCATGGAAGGCCATCGCCTCGCCCATGATGGCGGAATACATAAAATATCTGTATAAGACCGCCAGAAAGTTCTGGGCAAGCGTGGGTGTGGTGACACAGGAGATACAGGATATCATCGGCAGTGAGATAGTGAAGGAAGCCATCATCAACAACTCCGACGTGGTGATGCTGCTTGACCAAAGCAAGTTCAGGGAGCGTTTTGACACCATCAAGACGATACTCGGACTAACGGATGTGGACTGCAAGAAGATTTTTACGATCAACCGACTTGACAACAAGGAAGGACGCGCGTTCTTCCGGGAAGTGTTTATCCGTCGTGGACAGACCAGTTCCGTGTATGGTGTGGAAGAACCGCATGAGTGCTACATGACATATACCACGGAACGAGCTGAGAAGGAAGCTTTGAAACTGTATAAACGAGAAATGAAATGTAATCACCAGCAAGCGATAGAGGCATATTGCAGGGATTGGGATGCGAGTGGCATCAGCAAGCCGTTGGCGTTTGCACAGAAAGTAAATGAGGCAGGACGAGTACTGAATATAAGCAAACAAAGAGACTGACATGTCAGCGTAATTGCACTGTTATTCGATAATGGTGCCAAGAAACTTATGCAAAAATACAGATAATGTTATCTCATATCGAACGAAATACACATTCATTTCGAACGATACAAGTGTTTACTTCGACCGAAATAAACACGCACACCGACCGAAATGAGACGACAAACAAGTCTCTTTTCGAAAACAATTATGGCATTATAAACAGACAAAGAGACTGACATGTCAGTCAGTAATTGGTAATATTAACCAACAACATCAGTATATATGAGAAAAGTTTAATCTCTATGGCCGCGGCCATTCTCTTAGGGGCCGCACCGGCCCACGCCCAGCACTTAGTTACAACCATAGAGCAGGCCAATGACCTGGCCGCCGCACCGGCACACGTGGCCCAGGCCGCGCCTGGCAGTATATGGCGCCACAAGGCAGGCATCGGCTACTCGACCAAGGACAACGGGGCCACCTGGACCAAAAGCAGCGACCTCGCTTTCTGCTACGACGCACAGGGCAACATGCTCTGCCGAAAGGAAACCTATGTCAAGACCGGTGACTCTGATATTAGGGAATACACATACGATGCCCGGGGGCACCAGACTTCTTCCAAATGGACTATCGGCAACACCCCTTATGCTTACAACGAGTATTTATATGACGACCCAGTGCTGAAAGACCTGAACATGGGTGGCTTCAGTTACAGCTATGATGAAGCCACGAAGAAATGGATAAACCCCAAGGAGAACAACAGGCTGTCCATTACGCGCAACGCTAAGAACAACATCACAGAGGTAGTCAAAACCACTGTCAATACAAACGATGGCACCATAACTAAGGACATGCTGTCTAACACATACGACAATTCGGGTACCAAGATAACCGGCATGACTACCAAAGACTACTCGAGCTACAAGGATGAGACCTACTATGGCAAACAAGCCTTCGACCTGACTTGGCACAAGACCAATGGACAGGTGTACGACTTCAGCAAAGTTTGCTATACCAACTTGGAATTAGAGGAAGACAATGACAACCTGATAAGCAGCGCTCACATATATGACCTCACCCCGGATGGTACGGGCGTTACCAATATATACACGATCAAAGCCACCTATGACGGCAAAGGAGGATATGTACGCGGAACCACTGACTACTTTAAAAATCTCAGCCGTATTACAAAGACCGTCAGCGATGATGGTACAGAGCACTACCTGAGTGAAACTTACGATGATGCCAACGGCGATGGCATATATAGCAGCAACGAGCTGACTGACAAGAGGGAAACCGAAATAAAGACCATCAACGGAAAACGCGTACAGAACTATCTCAAGACCTGGAGCTACAACGAGGATGGCACCGAGAAGTCGCGCAGCGAGCTCACATCTACTTACGACGAGCATGGCAACAACACCTTCTATGTAGCTTACTTCTCACACGACCAGGGGAAGACCTGGAGCATGAACCGACTGGGCGAGCGCCACACCTACGAGTACGACGAGGCCACAGGCGAAATGCTGAGCGACCTGTACGAGCGCTACAACACCGAGACCCAGCAGTACGAGAAACGCACCAAGTATGTGTACAGCCAGATAGAGGATGTGGCCACGGCCATAGACCAGCCCTCGGCCGACCAGGCCGACGCCCCCACTGCCGTGTACAACCTGCAGGGCGTGTATATGGGTACCAGCACCACCCTGCTGCCAGCCGGCATCTACCTGGTAAAGCAGGGCGGCAAGACCTACAAGACCCTGAAACGGTAAGGCAGCCACCGGCCAAGCCTGCGCTACGGCAGATACGCCCGGTCAGTCTCCTGCAGACTGGCCGGGCGTATGGCATCGGCATGGGAGGGCAGCAGGCACTCGGCCTGAGTGCCCTACGTGGCGCCACGAATAACAGCACAAGGCATGGAGGCGCTGCTTACACGGGTATGGCCGTGGCCACTATAACAAAGGGCACGGACGCTGTCGCTGCCATAGCCATGGCGCGAGCCATAGAAAAACCTTTACACACGGCTGTATATTTATGCAAAACGAGGGGGGGCTTTTGCATAAATATGCAGCCGTAACACCCATTTTCCGGGGCATAATTTCCGGGAGAAATCAGCAAACCAGGACCGTTTAGGGGGCCATCGGAGCCGGCTCGGGACGCCACGAGGACCGCAAAAGTAACCATCTTTTACAAAACAGGGATATTTAGCACCTTTTTCGGCCCTATTTGCAGCTCTTCCGAGGGCAGGTTTCGGAGTCGCCGCGATGGTCATTTTTTTGCTCGCGATGGTCATTAGGATCCTAATGACCATCGCGAGCGCAAAAAAGGTCGTTTTCGGGTGGCCGGAAAATGGGCATTTTCGCCACCGACACCCACTCGGCAAGCGTACAGACAGGTTACAGAAGCCCCGCAAGCCCCCGCCCGAAGCTCAGACACCCGAAATGTATATTTATACATTATCGGAAAAACATTTACAATACACGATGGCTAATTAAAGGTAAAAAAGTAAAAGAGTAAAAAGGCCCTTTTACCTTTTTACTCTTTTACTTTTTTACCTTTCCAAGTCTTTTTTACCTTTAAATCTTGGTGGGAGCCGACTTGACGACAGGCTTACGCAGGCTGACGGTGGCCGTGCTACGTATATCCTCGACCGAGGCACCCACAGACAGGGTGTAGACACCGGCATCGGTAACCCAGGCCATACGGCCCTCGTCGAACGAGGCCAGGTCGGCCACGGGGAACGAGAGGCTCACCACCTGGGTCTCGCCAGGCTGAAGCAGACGGGTCTTGGCAAAAGCCTTGAGCTCGCGGGCAGGCTTGTCGAGCTTGCCCTTGGGGGCGGTGGCATAGAGCTGCACAGCCTCCTTGCCGGCCACACGGCCCGTATTGGTAACAGCCACCGACACCAGGCAGCGGCCCTTGACGATGCGGGCCGTGGCCTTGCCGTAACCGAAGGTGGTGTACGAGAGGCCATAGCCGAAGGGGTAAGCCACAGCCTTCTGCTGGGTGTTAAAGTAGCGGTAGCCCACATAGATGCCCTCGGCATAGTCGGTATAGCCCAGGTTCTTCTTAGACAGGGCCACCGAGTCGGGGCGGAGCAGCTCGTCCCAGTTGAACTTGTAATGCAGGGGGAAGTTGGCCGCCGACGGATAGTCCTGGTACTTATTGGCAAAGGTTACAGGCAACTTGCCCGAGGGGCACACACGTCCGGTGAGCACATCGGCCACCGCATTGCCGCCCTCCTGGCCGGGCTGCCAGGCCAGCACGATGGCGTCGACCTTGTCGCGCCAGGGTGCCACGTCTATCACACCCCCCACATTGAGCACCACGACGACCGGCTTCTTCTGTGCGTGAAAGGCGGTGCTCACATTGTCTATCAGGGTGAGCTCGGCCTGAGTAAGAAGATAGTCGCCCTCGCGGTAGTCGCGGTCTTCGGCCTCGCCCGAGTTGCGGGCTATGGTGATGATGGCCTTAGAGCAGTCCTTGGCACGGTAGCCTATGAAAGCGGGGTTGATAGTGGCCTCCTGGGGTTCGCGCATACCGAAGAACCAGTTCTTGAAGGTAGGCGCATTGGACTCCTTGAGCAGCAGGTTCTCGTTGGCCATATACTGGTTGTAATACTGGTCCAGCAGGGTGTCTACCTGTACCTTGTCGTTGTAGAGTCCCTGTACCAGGTTGACGGTGTAGGGCTTGTAGACATCGGCCGCACCGCGCCCGTTGGCATAGAACTTGTACGAGCCGACGCCGAAGAGAGCCACGCGGTCGTCGCTGCGCAGAGGCAGGGGCAGGGCCGACTGGCTCTGGACGTCGGTGGCAACAAAGTGGGCAGGGAGGGCGTTCTTGAGCAGTACGACCCCCTCTGAGGCTGCCTCGCGCGACAGCTGGGCATGGCTCTTGAGGTCGGGCTGATAGCTGCCCACATGACGGCGGAAGTGCGGGGTGCGCATGATGTAACGTAGCACGCGGGCCACATTGGTATTGACATCGGTCATGGACAGCCGGCCACTCTTCACGTTGTCCAGTATCTCCTGGACCTGCTGCGGTGTGCCGCCCATGAGCAGGTCGTTGCCGGCATGTACCTGCACGGGCGTGTTGCGCGACTCTACCCAGTCGGTCATCACGATGCCGTTAAAGTGCCACTCGCCCCGCAACAGGTCTGTAAGCAGCGGCCGGCTGAACTGGGTGTGCAGTCCGTTGATGCGGTTGTAGGACGACATGACCGCCCAGGGGTGCCCCTCGCGTATGGCCACCTCGAAACCGCGCAGATAGATTTCGCGCAAAGCACGCTGAGACACGCGCGAGTCGTTAAACATACGCATGGTCTGCTGGTTGTTGGCAGCGAAGTGCTTGACGGTGGCACCCACGCCACGCGACTGCAGTCCCTGTGTGGCGGCAGCAGCCATATAGCCCGAGAGCATGGGGTCCTCGGAGTAGTACTCGAAGTTGCGCCCGTTGAGGGGATTGCGCTGGATGTTGAGACTGGGGGCCAGCAGTATGTCGCCGTCGTAGGCCAGCAGCTCGTCGCCCATGCCCTGCCCTACCCGGCGCACCAGGTCGGTGTTCCAGGTGGCCGCCAGCATAGTAGCAATGGGAAATCCGGTGGCATAGTAAGCCTTGCCGTCGCCCCGGATGAGCGTGTCCATACGCACGCCGGTGGCACCATCCATCATAATGGTATGCGGAATGCCCAGGCGGGGTATGGCATAGGTAAGTCCGGCTCCGTTGGCTATGATGTCCAGTCCCTCCTTGGACTTGACGCCCACCAGCAGGTGGGCTTTCTCCTCCAGGGTCATGGCCTTGACGACCTGGCTGACAGGGGCCTTGCCCAACTTGGGCAACGATTTTTGCGCCATGACTGGCAGTGCACACGGCAGTGCCAGCAGCAGTAAGATTTTTTGGGTTAATTTCATGATAATATGGTTCTATTATGTTTGTTTCCTATTAAGTTGTCATTTCTCTGTATGGCATGGCTGCGCAGCCTCGGGAGTACCGCGCCGGCCCGATGCCTGTCGGCTTACGCGCGCGCATATTATAATAAAGGTGCAGCGGCAGCCATAGCCTGTCGGCGGCCCACTACGGCCTGGAGTCGGCCGTGCCAGCCCCTGCGCCCGAAGCGCCCGCGCGCAACAGCCGGCAGATGATGCGGGCCGCGTTCTCGGGAGCCACCGCGTCGCCCAGGCGCCTGGCCACCTCGGCATATCCGGCCAGCATGGCCGCGCGTCTGGTTCCGCCCGGCAATATACGCTCCAGCCAAGTGCCGATGCCGGACAGCGTAAACCGGTCGGCCATCAGCTCGGGCACCACCTCAGCATCGGCTATCAGGTTGACCAGCGATATATACCTCACCTTGATGATGTGGTTAAAGGCAAACCGTATGAGCCGCGGGACGGGGGTCCGGTAGCACACCACCTGGGGCACGCCGAAGAGCGCGGTTTCTAAGGTGGCCGTGCCACTGGTTACCAGCGCAGCCACGCTATGGGCGAGCAGGGCATAGGTCTCGTTGCGCACCAGGGTCACCGCATGGCCCGCCGTAAAGGGGGCATAGTAGGCGTCGTCGACAGACGGGGCACCGGCCAGCACCATCTGGTAGCGGCCTGCCCATCCCCGCCGGGCCAACAGCTGCTCGGTGGCCGTGAGCATGGCGGGCAGATTGTCCTTGATCTCCTGGTGGCGGCTACCCGCCAAGAGGGCTATGATGGGGCGGTCGTCAATAGCGTGCCGGCGGCCATAGTCGGCCCTGGTCTCGTGGTACGAGGCCCTGAATGAGCGCACCTCGTCGGCCGTGGGGTTGCCCACGTAGTGTATGGGGTAGTGATGGCGCTGTTCGTAGAAAGGCACTTCAAAGGGCAGGATGGAGAACATCTCGCTGACATCACGGCGAATACGGCGGATGCGCCACTCTTTCCACGCCCATATCTTAGGAGAGATATAGTAGTAGACGGGGATATGTGTGTGGGCATGCACATAGCGGGCTATATCGAGGTTGAAGCCCGGATAGTCGACCAGGATAACCACGTCGGGGGCCCAAGTAGTGATGTCGCGCTTGCACATAGCCATATTGCGGAAGATGGTGCGCAGGTGCATCAGTACGGGCACGAAACCCATGTAAGCCAGCTCGCGGTAATGGCGTACACGGGTGCCGCCCACGGCCGACATGAGGTCGCCGCCGAAGAACCTGAAACAGGCCTGGGAGTCGTGCTGCTGCAAGGCCCGCATCAGATGGCTGGCATGGAGGTCGCCGCTGGCCTCTCCTACAATGAGATAGTACTTCATAAGTTCCAGTTGTTCAGCGTATCTATCATCGCGTAAGCAGTCACGTCGACAGTGGTAGGCGTAATGGCCACATAGCCATGGTCGATGGCCCACTGGTCGGTATCGGGCGCATCGGGCTCGTCGTTGCGGTACTCGCCTACCATCCAGTAGTAGTCGTAGCCGCGTGGATGGCGTTCCTGTATCACCTCGTTAACCCACTGGCCACGGGTCATGCGACAGGCGCGGATGCCCTCGAAATGCTTACGGTTGGGAAAATTGACATTGAGGCACACGCCGTCGGGGAGCCCGTCGGCCAGCACGCGCCCTACCACCCGGCGCACATAATGGCGCAGATGCTCCTGGCTGGCCTCGGTATCGTAGTCGCAGTTAGAGAAAGCCACCGAGGGGATGCCCTTCAGACAGCCTTCGATGGCCACACCCATGGTGCCTGAGTAGTGGCAGTTAACGGTAGAGTTGTCGCCGTGGTTGATGCCGCCCAGCACCAGGTCGGGCATCCGCCCGGCGCAGAGCTTGCTCACGGCCAGCTTGATGCAGTCGACCGGAGTACCCGAGCACGACCATACCACCACGTCGCCCATGTTGTGCCGGCGGCGGAGCCTCAGGGGACTCTCGGCCGAAAACGCGCGGGAATAACCCGACCGCGCCGACTCGGGGGCACACACCACCACCTCGCCCATGTCGCGCACCATGTCTACCAGGGCTCTTATGCCAACAGCCTGATAACCATCATCGTTAGAAATCAGTATCAAAGGCTTTTCATTCATCATCATTACAGTTCTAATGGTATTCTCCAGAGGCGCCCGAACTGTCGCGAGCGAGCCCGCGGCCATCAGCTTACCCCTACTTTTGCTCACAAAAGTACGAAAAAACCTTTAAGATGACGACTTTATCATATAAAATATGTATCTTTGCAATCAAAATAATTCTTAGAAAGACTTATAAAATGGGAAAAATAATCGCTATGGCCAACCAGAAAGGCGGTGTAGGCAAAACCACTACCACCATCAATCTGGCTGCCTCGTTGGCAACATTAGAGAAAACTGTACTGGTTGTAGATGCTGACCCGCAGGCCAATGCGTCAAGCGGCCTGGGCGTAGACATCAAGGAGGTGGAGTGCTCGCTGTACGAGTGTATCATAGACCATGCCGATGTACGCGACGCCATATACACCACCGACATAGAGGGCCTCGACATCATTCCCAGCCATATAGACCTGGTGGGCGCAGAGGTCGAGATGCTCAACCTGAAGAACAGGGAGAAGGTAATGAAGGAATTGCTGGCGCCCATGAGGGACGAGTACGACTACATACTGATAGACTGCGCGCCCTCGCTGGGTCTTATCACCGTCAACTCGCTCACGGCGGCCGACTCGGTCATCATCCCCGTACAGTGCGAATACTTCGCACTCGAGGGAATAAGCAAGCTGCTCAACACCATCAAGATTATCAAGAGCAAGCTGAACCCGAAACTGGAGATAGAGGGCTTCCTGCTCACCATGTACGACAGCCGTCTGCGCCTGGCCAACCAGATTTACGACGAGGTGAAGCGCCACTTCCAGGAGCTGGTCTTCAAGACCGTCATACAGCGTAATGTGAAGCTGAGCGAAAGTCCCAGCCACGGACTGCCCGTCATCCTGTACGACGCCGACTCGGCCGGAGCCAAGAACCATCTCAGCTTAGCTAAGGAAATCATCGAAAAAAACAAGTAAGCCATCATGCCTCCACACAAGAAATTCAATATATCCAACAAGGGCAACGCGCTGGGACGCGGACTGGATGCCCTCATCTCTACCGACACCGTCAAGACCAGCGGATCGTCTACCATCAACGAGATAGCCATAGACCAGATTGAGGCGAATCCCAACCAGCCGCGGCACGAGTTTGACCAGGAAGCCCTGGAGGAATTGGCGGTCAGCATACGCGAACTGGGCATCATACAGCCCATCACCCTGCGCCAGGTGGCCGACAACCGCTATCAGATCATAGCCGGCGAACGTCGCTGGCGTGCCTCGCAGTTGGCCGGGCTCACCTCTATACCTGCCTACATACGCACGGTAAACGACGAGAACATCATGGAACTGGCCCTGGTAGAGAATCTGCAGCGCCAGGACCTGAATGCCATCGAGATAGCCCTGGCCTACGAGCACCTGTTAGAGGAGAGCGGCATGACACAGGAACGTATCAGCGAGCGGGTAGGCAAGAGCCGTACCGCCATAACCAACTACCTGCGGTTGCTCAAGTTGCCGGCTCAGGTGCAGATGGCCCTGCAGAAGAAGGTTCTCGACATGGGACACGCGCGGGCACTGCTCTCGCTCGAAAGCCCCTCGCAACAAATCAAGCTGTTCAAGGACATCATCAAGAACAACTACTCAGTACGCAAGGTCGAGGAACTGGTCAAGCGGATAAAGAATGAGGAATTAGGCGACAAGGAGCAGAAGATAGTGGCCAAGCCCCAGCTCACCGAGAAGATGGGCACGCTGACCCGGCAGCTCTCCACGGTATTTGCGACCAAGGTACAGATGACCTGCTCGGCCAAGGGCAAGGGCAAGATAAGCATACCTTTTGCCAACGAGGCCGACCTGGAGCGCATCATACTCTTAATAGACAAACTGAAAGGCTGACGCACGGTGAAGATAATCCACAAGTTAGGTCTGATACTCATGGCAGCCGTCGTGTGGACGGCCTTGCCTACAGCAGTTTACGCGCAGCGTGCCGACACCGCCAAGGTGACCGGCCGGCACATGATGGCCAAGGACTCAGTGAAGCATGCTGACACGCTGACAGTCCTACAGCAGGACACGTTGGCGGCCAAGAGTGCCGACACGCTGAAAGCCAAGCCCAAGCGAGACTGGGCCACATGGCGGCCCGAGGCCAAGCGCGCACTGTGGCTCGCCCTGGTATTGCCGGGTGCCGGCCAGATATACAACAGGAAGTACTGGAAGTTGCCCATCGTGTACGGTGGTTTTGTAGGCTGTGCCTACGCCCTGCGATGGAACAACATGATGTACAAGGACTACGCCCAGGCTTATATGGACCTGATGGACAACGACCCCAATACTCAGAGCTACAACCAGTTTCTCTATTTAGGCAGCAAGATAGACGACAGCAACCGCGAATATTATCAACGACTGTTCAAGAACCGCAAGGACCGCTACCGCAAGTGGCGCGACCTGAGCGTATTCGCCATGGTAGGCGTGTACCTGCTGTCGGTAGTAGATGCCTACGTAGACGCGTCGCTCTCCGAGTTTGACATTTCCAAGGACCTGAGCCTCAGGGTGTCGCCATCGGTCATCAAGAACAGACAGGAGTGGGCCTCGGCCAGTCCGCTGAGTTCCTCGGCCATCGGCCTGCAGTGCAGCCTGACGTTCTAACTCCCCTTCCACAAGTGAAATTATTATTTTAAGCAACATATTTAATTAGAGTCTGCACGAAAAGACCCGCCATAGTAATGAAGAAGATATATACGATAATCGCCCTGATGATACTGAGTGCCACGGCCACCCTCCGGGCACAGAACAACGAAACCGAAATAACCGTTACAGACAACAAGGGCAAACAGGAAGTTATCGAACTGCCAGAAGGTATGCTGTCAGAAGTGGACAGCCTGCTGTACCTATACAACTCGAAGACGTATATGAAGCCGGCATCCGACTGCAACATGCCCGACGTGAACCCTATATATACTAAGGAGGAATACATCAGCCGGCTGAAGCGCATCCCGTCAGTTATCGAGATGCCTTACAACGACATCGTCCAGAAGTTCATAGACCGCTATAGCAACCGCCTGCGCCGCTCCGTAAGCTACATGCTCGGTGCGCAGAACTTCTATATGCCTATCTTTGAGCAGGCGCTCGAGACTTACGGGCTGCCCTTAGAGCTGAAGTACCTGCCTGTCATCGAGTCGGCCCTCAACCCCAAGGCGGTGTCACGGGTAGGCGCCACGGGACTGTGGCAGTTCATGCTCAAGACGGGCAAGAACTATGGTCTGGAAATCAACTCGCTCGTAGACGAGCGCCGTGACCCCATCAAGGCATCGTATGCGGCCGCCCGGTACCTGAGCGACCTCTACAAGATATTCGGCGACTGGAACCTGGTCATCGCGGCTTACAACGCAGGGCCCGACAAGATAAACAAGGCCATCCACCGGTCCAAGGGGAAGAACGACTACTGGGAGATATACCCCTATCTGCCCAAGGAGACACGCGGCTACGTGCCGGCGTTTATCGCGGCCAACTACATAATGACCTACTACTGTGACCACAATATCTGCCCGATGGAGACCGACCTGCCGGCAAAGACCGACACCGTCATGGTGACTCGCGATATACACTTCGAGCAGATAGCCAAGGTGCTGAACATGGACATAGCCCAGATACAGGAGCTCAACCCGCAGTATAGGCGCAATATCATCAACGGCAGCTCGCAGCCGTCGACCCTGAAACTTCCCTCGACCCTCATCACTAACTTCATAGACAAGGAAGACTCCATCTATGCCTACAATACCGACGAGCTGCTTACCAAGCGCAGCGAGGTAAAGGTCAACGAGGACACACCGGTCTACACCAAGTCGACCAAGAGCCGCTCGAAGAGCAAGTCTAAGTCCAGGAGCCGCAGAAAGAAAGGCGGCAAGAACGTAACGGTACGCAACGGCGACACCCTCTCCGAGATAGCCGAGCGCAACCACACCACCGTGGCGCGCCTGAAGAAGCTCAACAAGATTAGCGGCAGCAGCATACGCGCCGGCAAGAAGATTAGGGTCAAGTAACTATTCACCTGTTTCACATAAAGGGTACCATCATGGACACGCAGCAACCTAAAACCAAGGAAGAGTTGGAAGAGAAAATGGTAGATGATGCCTTTCAGCATCTGAAGGAAACCTATCTGGCCTCCAGGCACCGAAAGAAGATAGACATCATCAACAAGGCTTTCAACTTTGCCCGCCAGGCACACAAGGGGGTAAAGAGGCTGTCTGGCGAGCCTTACATCCTGCACCCCATAGCCGTGGCCCAGATAGCCTGCGAGGAGATGGGCTTAGGGTCTACCAGCATCAGCGCGGCCCTGCTGCACGATGTGGTCGAGGACACCGACTATACCGTCGAGGACATAGAGAACATCTTCGGCCCGAAGATAGCCCAGATAGTAGACGGCCTCACCAAGATAAGCGGAGGCATCTTTGGCGAGCACGCATCGGCCCAGGCCGAGAATTTCAAGAAGCTGCTGCTCACCATGAGCGATGACATACGCGTCATACTCATCAAGATTTGCGACCGGCTGCACAACATGCGCACCCTGGCATCACAGCCGGCCAACAAGCAGTACAAGATAGCCGGCGAGACGCTCTACATCTATGCCCCGCTGGCCAACAGGTTAGGGCTCAACAAGATTAAGACCGAGCTGGAGAACCTGAGTTTCAAGTTTGAACACCCTGAAGAATACGCCAACATCACTAACAAGCTGAACTTTACCAAGGAGCAGCGCGACAAACTCTTTGAGGACTTCACGGCGCCCATCCGCCAGTCGCTCGATGCCGCCGGGGTAAAGTACAAGATTATCGCACGTGTAAAGAGCCCCTACTCCATCTGGAACAAGATGCAGACCAAGCACGTGACCTTTGACGAGATATACGACATACTCGCCGTGCGCATCATCTTCACCCCCAAGGTGCGCGAGGAGGAAATCAACGAGTGCTTCAACATCTACGTGGCCATCAGCAAGATTTACAAGTCGCACCCCGACCGTCTGCGCGACTGGCTCAACCATCCCAAGGCCAACGGTTACCAGGCTCTGCACGTCACGCTGATGAGTAAACAGGGACGGTGGATAGAAGTACAGATACGGTCGGACCGTATGGACGAAATAGCAGAGCAAGGGTTTGCCGCGCACTGGAAGTACAAGGAGGGGGGCGACATCCAGGAAGACGAGGGCGAACTGAACAACTGGCTGCGAACCATCAAGGAGATACTGGACGACCCGCAGCCCGATGCCATGGACTTCTTAGATGCCATCAAGCTCAACCTCTTTGCCTCGGAGATATTCGTCTTCACGCCCAAGGGCGAAATCAAGACCATGCCCGCCGGCTGTACGGCACTCGACTTCGCCTTCCAGATACACACCTTCCTGGGCAGCCACTGCATAGGGGCCAAGGTAAACCACAAGCTGGTGCCGCTGAGCCACAAGCTGCAGAGTGGCGACCAGGTAGAGATATTGGCTTCCAAGGCGCAGCATGTACAGCCCTCGTGGATCAACTTTGTGTCTACCGCCAAGGCCAAGGGCAAGATACAGGCCATCCTGCGCCGCGAGAACAGGGAGATACAGAAGCGGGGAGAGACCATCCTGAACGACTGGCTACAGAAGAATGAGCTGGCGCCTACCACCTCGAACCTGGACAAGCTCTGCGAGTATCACGACCTGTCCAAGCACGAGGACCTGTTTCTCTCCATCGGCGAGCGAACCATCATCCTGGGCGAGAAAGACCTGGCCAAGCTCAACGAGAAAGACAAGAAGAGCAGTGTCACCACGGGCTGGAAGAAGTATGTGCCCTTCCTGAACCTGAGCAAGGACAGGAAGAGCGAGCCCATAGCTCCCGCCGAGCCGTTTACGGTCAAGGATGGTTTCAACAAGAAGAAACCGTGCATCATCAACGAGGAGCATATCAGCAAGTACGTGTTCCGCCACTGCTGCCACCCTATCCCCGGCGACGACATCCTGGGATATATAGACAACAAGAACCACATCGAGATACACAAGCGCAACTGCCCGGTGGCCAGCAAGCTCAAGACCAGCTTTGGCAACCGCATACTCGACGCCAAGTGGGACATGCACCGCCTGCTGTTCTTCGACGCTACGATAGAGATCAAGGGTATAGACCGCAAGGGCATGATACTCGACGTGGCTAAGGTCATCACCGACGAGCTGGACATCAACATCCACAAGGTGACCATCACGGCCGACAAGGGCATATTCGACGGCACTATAGAGCTGCGCGTACACGACCGAAGCGACGTCAAGCTGATTATGGAGAAACTGAAGAAAGTTGACGGACTGCAGGAGGTGATGCGCATCAACTGACGGCCGGCACGCCGCGGCTCTCAGCCTGTACCCCCGGACAGCCCACCCCACTGTGCCACAGCCGACGGGGACTCCATTCCAGGCTTGGAAAAGTAAAAAGACAAAAGGGTAAAAAAGTAAAAAGCGCTCCCTGTGTGTGCCTCTGGCCTTCTAAGGGTGTGTGCGACAGCGGGCATGAGCGCTGTAACGCTCATCCCATTTGCCACCATAGTCATCCTGCAGCCCTTTTTACCCTTTTACTTTTTTACCTTTTTACCTTTAATTAGCCAATGCGTATCGTAAAGTTTTTTCTGATAATGTATAAATATACATTTTTAGCGTTTTGGCATCCGCCAAGACCCTTTTAACCTTTTATATTTTGTCTGTACGCTCGCCGAGGGGGTGGCGGTGGCGAAAACCGCCATTTTCTGACCACCCGGAAACGGCTTTTTTTTGCTCGCGATGGTCATTAGAATCGTAATGACCATCGCGAGCAAAAAAATGACCATCGCGGCGACCCCGAAAATCATCCCTGGAAGAGCCGAAAATAGCGGCGAAAAAGGTACCAAACGCCCCTATTTTGTAAAAGGTTGTTACTTTTACAGCCCGAACGATGACCGCAAACGCCCCCGATGACCCCAAAAATCGTCCTGGTTTGATGAAAATTTTCGAGAATTATGCCCCGAAGAACGGCCGTTATGGCTGTATATTTATACAGAAACGCCACTCGTTTTGCATAAATATACAGCCGCGTGTAAAGGTTTTTCCACGATTCGTACCATGGTTATAACAACGACAGAGTCCATGCCATTTCCCATAACGGCCACGCCCCCCAACCGTCATGGCCTCTGCGGCACGCGACCACGACGGCCACCGCACCCCCCGTATGAGCCATGCGTGCAGAAAGCGCAACGGCTTAGGGCCAGAGCGTACAAAGATAAAACCGCGACAACGGCCATCAGCGCCGGTATCACGGTTTCTGCTTATTCCAGCGGCCACGCCTGTGCCAGCCAGACTTGTCATTATGCTTTCTCCCTGCCCCACTACACGATGCCCGAGAGGTGGCGCTTCAGCTCCTGTAGCTGACTGCGCACAGAGAGGAGCGTTTCCAGCACCTCGCTGCTCTTGTCTACGCCCTTGCGGTTCTCTACCAGCATCTTACGGGCGGCGGCCAACTTGAAGCCACGCACCTTGACCAGGCTGTAGATGGTCTTGAGCAGCTCCAAGTCCTCGGCCGTGTACTGGCGCACCTTGTTGAGCGCCTGCGTCTTAGGCCTGAGCTGTGGGAACTCTTTCTCCCAGTAGCGCAGAGTGCTCTCGTTAACACCCAGTAGCTGAGCAGCCTCCTTGATAGAGTAATAGAGCTTGAGCTCCTTGTTCTTAGTAAGCATTTATTTGCACCTTTTTATACAATTACTTGCAAAAATACGCATTTCTTGGTATCTTTGCAAGAGTTTTTGGAAAAAGATGGAATTATAAAGCATATTAAAGCAAAAACAAATATGATGACAGCAAATGAAATCCGTGACTCGTACAAAAAATTCTTCGAGTCTAAAGGACACGTTATCGTCCCGTCGGCACCGATGGTTATCAAGGACGACCCCACGCTGATGTTTACTAATGCGGGCATGAACCAGTGGAAGGACATCATACTGGGTACCAAGGACCCCGAGCCCCGCCGCCGCACCGACTCGCAGAAATGCCTGCGCGTGAGCGGCAAGCACAACGACCTGGAGGAGGTGGGCCACGACACTTACCACCATACCATGTTTGAGATGCTCGGCAACTGGAGCTTCGGCGACTACTTCAAGCAGGGAGCTATCGACTACGCCTGGGAATATCTCGTCGACGTGCTGCATCTTGACCCCAAGGATCTGTATGTTACTGTTTTCGAGGGCTCGCCCGAAGAGAATATTCCCCGCGATGACGAGGCCGCCGGCTACTGGGCCAAGCACCTGCCGGCCGACCACATCATCAACGGCAACAAGCACGACAACTTCTGGGAGATGGGCGACACAGGCCCCTGTGGCCCCTGCTCCGAGATACACGTCGACTCGCGCCCCGAGAGCGAGCGTGGCGACGTGCCCGGACGCGACCTTGTCAACAAGGACGACCCTCAGGTCATCGAGATCTGGAACATCGTGTTCATGCAGTTCAACCGCAAGGCCGACGGCAGCCTCGAGCCGCTGTCCATGAACGTTATCGATACCGGTATGGGCTTCGAGCGCCTGGTGCGCATGCTCCAGGGCAAGCACTCTAACTACGATACCGACATCTTCCAGCCGCTTATCCACGAGGAGGAGCGCCTTACCGGACTGAAATACGGGGTAAACGAGGACACCGACGTGGCCATGCGCGTGGTGGCCGACCACCTGCGTGCCGTAGCCTTCTCCATCGCCGACGGCCAGTTGCCCTCTAACGCCAAGGCAGGCTACGTCATCCGCCGTATCCTGCGCCGCGCCATCCGTTACGCATACACCTTCCTCGGCCAGAAGGAGGCCTTCATCTACAAGCTTCTCCCCGTGCTCATCCAGGAGATGGGCCAGGCTTACCCCGAGCTCCCCGCACAGCGCGAACTCATAGGCCGCGTCATGAAAGAGGAGGAAGACTCGTTCCTGCGTACCCTGGAGAAGGGCATCAACATGCTCCAGGCGGCTATGGACCAGCTCCAGGCCGAGGGCAAGACCCAGCTTGACGGCATCCAGGCCTTCCGCCTGTTTGACACTTACGGCTTCCCCCTCGACCTCACTGAGCTTATCTGCCGCGAGCACGGCTTCACGGTCGACGAGCAGCAGTTTGACGCCGAGATGCAGAAGCAGAAGGAGCGCGCCCGCAACGCCGCCTCGGTCGAGAACGGCGACTGGATAGAAGTGGGCGAGGGCAACCAGCAGTTTGTGGGCTACGACTACACCGAGTACGAGTGCCACATCCTGCGCTACCGCAAGGTTACCCAGAAGAAGAACTCGTTCTACGAACTGGTGCTCGACTACACGCCGTTCTACGGCGAGATGGGCGGCCAGGTAGGCGACACGGGCGTACTGGTCAACGGCGACGAGACCGTAGAGGTCATAGACAC
>CAKPRX010000048.1 GCA_934183135.1 uncultured Prevotella sp. | reverse complement strand
GGTCGGTTTTCAGGGTCGCCGCGATGGTCATTTTTTTGCTCGCGATGGTCATTACGTTTCTAATGACCATCGCGAGCGAAAAAATGACGGTTTTCGGGTGGCCGGAAAATTGCCGTTTTCGGCGCCGCAACACCCAAGGCGGGCGTACAGACAAACGACAGGCAGCCGAAAAGCCCTCGCCCGATGCCGAAACGGCAGAAATGTATATTTATGCAATATCAGAAAAAACTTTACGATACAGCTTAGAGAATTATCCGTTAGCTTGAGCAGCCAGGGAGCCAGAGCCTGCACACAGGAGGCGCTTTTACTTTCATCCTTTTATCTTTTTACCTCTCAAAAAAGGCCCGGCCAGGCAGCCATTGGGATGACTGGCATCGGCAATGGGCGCGCGGCCGGGGCACTTACAGTATATAAGAGAGAGATGTGATGCGGCTAACGGTGCGGGAGCGTCAGAGGTTGAGCAGCTCCTTAGCGCTCGCAAAGAGGGCATCGGTAACCTGGTCGCCGCCCGCGTCCTGGGCTCCCCTGATAAGGGTCATGGCAGTACGGCGGTCGGTATCGCTGAGCATATTGCGGCCATAGAGGTTGCAGATGCTTACCAGGCGGTTGGCGAGCACCAGCTGGTAACGGCTGTACGCCTCACGCTGCGTGAGACTGGGGGCCAGAGCGTACGCGCCACAGATATTGATATAAGCCGAGGTTATCTTGGATATTTCCGCAAGCACCTCGGCCGAGGTCTTGGGTACATCCTTCTTTTTAAGGGCACCAAGATTGTAATAGCGCATGGTTCCGTTGCTGTCCACAGCCAGCGAGTCGTCGCCTGTAGACACCACTATACGCGTCTCGCGGGCGCTCTGGTTCTGGCGCTGCACCACGGGGTCGAAGCCGTAGAACTTGCAGATAGAGCCCTCGATGCTCTTGCCCTTGCCTTCCCACCAGGTAAGCGTGTAGACATAGCGATAGTTAGAGTCGCGGGGGTCGTGCAGATAGATAATGGCGTAGTTGCGATCCTTGTACACACCGACATTGAACGTAAGGCTGTTGTCCTCGCCATATCCGATAGGACAGACTTCGCCCTGGGTACCAGCCTGGCGGAAAATACTGCGATAGGCGTTGGCCACATTGGGACGCATCACGCGGTCGCGGTAATTGGTGATGAGCTTGAGGTCGGTGCGGGGCACCTTGAACTCATAATGGGTAAACGAGCCCTTGCCATAGGTTATGACATTACTGCCTGTAACGGCCCCATTGTCTATGAGCTTCTTAACAAGCTCATTAAAACCCACATCCATGGGTGTCTCCTTGGCCTGGACACTGACAAAGGCCAGGCTGGCCATCAAGGCGATAAGAAAGGTTCTGAGAGACTGTTTCATTGTTTGCTCCTCCATTTTTTTATCTGATTATTATTCCATTATTAATAGACTTCCTCACCAGCTATAGCCATGGCGTTGCCCAGGGCCACCTCGCCGAGCAGGGTTCCCACGGTCACAGCCTGCTCATACAGCTCGTCGTCGGCACGCTGTGCCTCGGCCACCTGCAGGGCGATGTGGGCCCTGAGCGCCTCGGTCAGCGAGTCTACATCGGGCAGCGCCACCGCCTGGGCCATCAGGGGCCGGGGCGGAGCCGGCTGGTACTTGTACTTGTGATAGGTGGGCTTAGGGCGGCGCTTACCAGTGGCCGTGCTGTCGGGCGCTACCGGCTGGGCCACGCCCTCTACCCTACCGGGCACCGTATCGGCTGGCTGCGGGGCTGGGGCGGTAATATCCTGGGCCACCTGGGCGGTGGGGGCTGTGGGCCATAGGGCCATAACCAGGGCCACGGCCACACAGGCGGCTGCCAGCGCCCCCATCCACCGACCTACCGACCACCGCCGCGACACAGGGCGGAGTATGGGGCCGTCGCCCTGGGCACCGGGGCCATCGAGCGGCATGCCCTGGGCAAAGTAGGCGAACATCTGGCGATAGTCCTCCAGGTCGGCAGGCACCTGGGGGTGGCTGGCAAACCACTGGGCTATCTGCCGTTCCTCGCCGACCGTGGTGGTGCCGTCCATAAAGCGGTCTATGAGCTGTCTGATATATGCTTCGCTGTACATAGTTTATACCTTATTATATTTATAGATGTCTGTTACGTCGTCTAATCTGTTCAAGCAACTTGTGGCGGGCCCTTGACAGGAGCGTGGCGACCGACCCGGTGGGTATGGCCAGTATGGCGGCTATCTCGCCGTTGGTCTTGCCCTCTACCTGACGCAGGTGCAGCACCTGGTACTGTAACGGGGGCAGCGCATCGAGCCTACGCTGCAGCCAGGCATCGGCCTCGGCAGCCTCCAGGGGCCTGTCGGTGGCGGTGACTGCCTCTAAGTGTATGCCCTGGGGCAGGGCGTCGATGCTTACGGTAGCCTGGGCGCGCAGCCCGTCGCAGGCCCGGTGGCGCGCCACGACGATGGCCAGGGCCCGGGCATGCTCGGGCGAGCTAAGACTGTCGCGGAGAGTCCACAGGCGCATCATGGTGTCCTGGGCCACATCCTCGGCCTCGGCCATGGACACTCCGCGGGTCTGCGCCGCGTGCAGGGCGGCACTGCTCAGGCTTGGGGCTATGTCTGTAAACTCTTTATCGGTCATGCGTAGGGTTGCTTGTTATCTTATAAACGTAAACAGGGGCGTTTTATCAACGAGTTTAACACTCATTAACCACCCAGGGACGTTTTTTGCCGATTTTTGCCGTAATCCTGGCGATTTGCACTAACTTTGTAAATGTTAGGCGGCATCTCGGTAATATGAACAAGTTCATTACACGCTGCCTACACCATCCTCACAACAACCCTATAAGACATGAAGAAGATAAACTATAAGCCCATACTGGCCGCGGCACCCTATGTGATGGGCGCGGGCATGGCCTGCTTTGTGGCAGCCTACGCGACAGGCAACCCGTGGGTCAAGGACACGCTGCTCATAGCAGGACTGGTGGCCGTGGTGCTCAGCACGGTACTCTACTGCGCCGCGTGGAAGAACGAAAAAAGATAAAAGCAATACGATAATGAGAAGAAAGATAGTACTAATGCTCGCCCTGAGCATCAGCCTGATGGCCGCGGCACAAGACTTTGGCACCTACTTTACCGACCGCACACTGCGACTTGACTATATCTTTGCCGGCAATGCGGCCCACCAGCTGATGGCCCTGGACCAGGCCAGCGTGAGCCCACGCTGGTATGGCAAGAGGACCAGGCTGGCCGAGCTGCCCATGGAGGGCAACGGGCAGATAACCGTACGCGACCACCGGAGCCGCCGCACGCTGTACCGCAACTCGTTCTCGACGCTCTTCCAGGAGTGGCTCACCTACCCCGAGGCACGGGGCGAGGAGCGGTCGTTCGAGAATGTGTTCTTAGTGCCCATGCCCCGCGACACGGTGGACATAACCGTAGACCTGCGCAACAACCGCCGCGAGGTGATAGCCACCTATACCCACATGCTGGCACCCACCGACATACTGATACGCCACATAGGCACCCACCCCACGCCCTACACCACGCTGGCCCAGGCCAAGGACACCGCACGGTGTGTACACATAGCCTTTGTGGCCGAGGGCTACCGCAAGGAGGAGATGGGCACCTTTGTGCGCGATGCCCGCACGGCCATGGAGGCCATCTTCGCCCATGAGCCGTTTAAGAGCCGGCGCGGGCAGTTCAATATCATCGCCGTGAAAAGCCCCTCGGCCGACAGCGGCACCAGCATACCGTCCAAGGGAATATGGAAGCGCACGGCCCTGGGCAGCCATTTTGACACCTTCTACAGTGAGCGCTATCTTACTACGCTGCACCTGAAGGCGCTGCACGACTGGCTGGCCGGCACTCCGTATGAGCACATCATCGTACTGGTCAACACGCCCCACTATGGCGGCGGGGGCATACTCAACTCGTACAACCTGGCCATGGCCCACCACCCACAGTTCCGCCCCGTGGTGGTACACGAGTTTGGCCACAGCTTTGCCGGCCTGGGCGATGAGTATGCCTACGACTTCGAGCAGCTGCCCATGTACCCGCACGACATAGAGCCCTGGGAAGCCAACCTGACCACCAAGGTAGACTTTCACCACAAGTGGGAGAACCTGATAGGGCACGACCCCAAGGCCGGTTTCTACGAGGGAGCAGGCTACAGCCTGAAAGGGGTGTACCGCGCCTATCCCGACTGCCGTATGCGTACCAATGAGAACCCCGAGTTTTGCCCTGCTTGCCAGCAGGCCATCAGCCGGGTCATCGATTTCTATACCGCCCCATGACCGCCGTGCTGCGCAGAGCCCTGATGGGCCTAATGGTGTGGACGGCCCTGGGCACTACGCCCTGTAGGGCACAGCTGTCGGACAAGGAGCAGCTCAGCCGGGCACTCGAATACTTTCAGGCTGAGAAGTACCACGAGTGTATGCTCATCCTGGCCCGGCTGGACAGCATCTACACACTGAACCCGCGCTTCAGGGCGTTCTTGGGGGTGTGCTACTACTACGATGGCAACTATACACAGGCGGCCCGCCACTTAGAGGCTACCCTACCCCAGCTTACGCCGTTCGGCCCACAGGAGTTGTCGGTGTACTGCTGGCTATGTGCCGAGAGTCTGTTCAACGAGGGCCAGTGGCACAGAGCCGTAAACTACTACGAACAGGCCTTGCTGCAACGGCGGGGAGCCGACAAGGCCGACGCCCTGTACCGTCTGGGGTTCTGCTATATCAACATGGCTAACTGGCCCTGTGCCTACGAGTACATGGAGAGTGCGCTGAGCTACTACAGGACCGACAGGAGCCGCCCCAACACGGCCCGCATAGAGCAACTGAGGCACATGGTGCCGGCGCTGAGGCTGAAGACCAACGTCGCTGCCTCCCAATAGCCTTCGCTGGCCATGGTGGTACGGGCCGCCACGGCCACGGGGCTCACCGCAACCGTCTGGGCCACATCGCCTGGCCTACGGCTATGGCCAGGAAATACGGAAACAAAGAAAAAACGGTTTCAGCCGGCAACGGGGCACAACACCCACGCTGCCGGCTGAAACCGTTATACAGCACCCGATACCCTTTTAGCGGGCGGGCGGACACTCGCGCTTGGCTGCGCGGCGGAAAGCCATACGGTGGAACAGGTCCTCGGCCCGCAGTATCTTCATCACGACATTGGCGGGCAGTATGGCCATAAACTTCTGGTGATACTCCATCTGTATGGTGCGTATCTGTACATCTATATTGTCCATACGCTGGATGGCCCGGGCACACGCCGCCTCGTCCCTGAGGTCTATGTGCTGGTACTGGCGCATCTCCGTAAACAGTACACGCTGCTTCTTCTGCATCTCGCGGAACAGAGGAAAGAAGCGGGAAGCCTGTCTGGGAGTAAGGCCGGCATGGTTGGCGATGAAACTCTCCATTTCGGCCTGGAAACGTTTAGGGTTAAATTCCCTGTCGCGGGGCCGGGCGACGACAGTGGCCATCACCATGCCCAATAACAGCATCAGTATATATCTCTTCATACGCTTGTCAGTTAATAGTCATACAGCGAGGCGTACATATCGCCCTTGTCGTACATGGCATAGTCGGTCATCTGGTCGAAGGTGTCGACCGTAGTACCGTCATGGGTCGCTGCCACCTGGGTTGTAGGCTCGGCCCGATGCAGGAATACCACCGTGCCACCTACCAGGCCACACACACAGGCAGCCGTGGCCACCCAGTAGCGATAGCGGTGCCACCATGTGGCATGGGGGCGCACCGTCTGAGGCTGCCCGGGGAGCTTGGCCATAAGCTCATCGGCGAAATGGTCGAAATAGCCATCAGGCACCGTAAAGGGGTTACGGCCTGCGCGGGGCTTCATGTCGTTCAGCTTTATTTCGCTCATATTCATTACTTTTAATATTATGACGATTGCTATTCGGGAAAGTTTAATCCCGATGCTTAATATATTCAGATATTTTTTGCATGGCTATGTGGTAGCTCGCCTTGAGGGCTCCCTCGGTACGGTCGAACATCTTGCTGATGTCGGCGTACTTCATCTCTTCATAGTAACGTAGCACGAAGACGGCGCGCTGCATCTCAGGCAGCGTGGCGATGGCTTCCTGAAGCAGGGCCTCGGCAGTGTCGCCGTCAAAGTACTCGTCGGCCATCAGGTGCTGGGCTACCGACACGTCCTGGTCAGCCTGTAGGGTGGTCTTCTGCCGCCGCAGGAAGTCTAACGACTCGTTGACAGCTATGCGGTAGAGCCAGGTAGAGAGCTTGGCATCGCCCTTGAACCCATCGAGATTCGTCCAGGCTTTCAGGAATACATTCTGGAGGATGTCGTCGGCGTCATCATGATAGAGCACGAAGTGACGAATCTTCCAATACAGCAGTTCGCTGTACTGGCGAACCATACTGGCAAAGCCCTGGCGACGTGTTTCGGGCGCACGGAGCATCTTCACTATGTCCTTGTCGTCTATGGTCATCGGTAATTGCTCAGATACTTGATGATAAGGTCGTCGTAACCATACACGTCGGGATAACTACACACACCGCCACCACTACGGGGGTAGAGGGTGTAGTAGGTAATGAAGAGAGGGACCGTGGGGTCTACGCGCTGAGAACCGATAAGAAGCCGGCGCTGCAGGGTATCGGGATGCTGGTCGGCTTCGCGGGCCGCAGAGAGGCGGGCCGTCATCGAGTACTGTATCTTGGCTTTCAGGCGGTCGCTCTTGTCATCCAGGAGAAACACGGCCAGGTCGTAGGGACGCTCTACACGCACACAGCCATGAGAGACAGCCCGGTTGTCGCGTGCAAAGAAGCTGCGCGAGGGGGTGTCGTGCAGATAAACAGAGAAAGGATTGTCAAAACGGAAGATGATACGGCCCAGGGAGTTGCCCTCGCCACCACGCTGAATGACCGAGACAGACGGCGAGAGCAGCATATCGGCCGACACTAACTGCGGATTGAGGGTCTTGCCGCTCTTGCGGTCGCGTATAATATAATTATGGTGGGCAAAATAGCCACTATCGCCGGCATGGCGGACCACGCTCTGACGGACAATGCTCTTGGGCATAATCCACTGGGGATTGATGTCCATACGCTTGATGTCGCTATACAGCAGGGGGGTCTTGGCAGCCAGCGAGCCGCAGCCTACACGCATCTGCATGCGCTGGTCGCCATCGACGGCGGTAAGGGTAAAAGAGGGGATGTTGACAACCACATACTTGCGGTACTCGCTGGGCGAGCGGTGGGTACGCCAGCGGCTGCGCTCCATGTTAACCAGTATCTGGACGGGGTAACGGGCCATAAGGACGGGATCGTGCAGCATGGCGCGATACTGACGGTAGAGCCCGTCGGTAGGCTGAATGGCACGGAGAAACTCGGCCACACTGTCGTGAGCCACCTTGGCGATGGCCCCACGACAGAACGCCGCGCTGGGGGTGTCCATTCCCACGGCGAAGAGGGTACGGTAACCGGCTGAGACACGGGCGGTGTCGACCAGGTCTACGCGGTTGAACAGGAAACGTGGGTTGACAAAGCCGAAACGCTGGCCCAAGGCATAGCGTAGGTAATACTTCGTAAGATTGTACTCCAACCGGCCGATAGTCTTGCTGATGGTATGCAGGGTGTCAAAGTCTAACTGACGCAGACGGCGCAAGTCCTCGCGCATCAGGTTCACCCGGAATTTCTGCGGACTGAAGCCAAGGCTGTCGACAGCAGCCAAATAAGTGAGCAGGGTATCGGCACGGTGGTCTATGCCTCTGCGGTCTATCCAGAGCATACGGCCGCCCTGTGCGTAGTAACCACGGGTAAAATAATCGGCCATAAGGGTATCGCTATCAGCGTGTATCTGCCTGGCTATCTGGGCCTGCACGCGGTGGGGACTGATGATGTAATCGGCGTGGCGCATGGGGGCAAACGCCGCCATGGTAAGGTTACGGTTGGGATTGGGCACTCCATCGTGGCAGGCTGCCACGGCCAGTGCCCACACTATCAGACAAAGCGCAACCCGTGTAAACTGCAAAACAACTTACTTAACAGAGATTTTGCGAACAAACTTTCCTACCTTCACGATGTAACATCCCTTAGGCAAGGCCAACTCAAAGCGCTTATCATCGCCCTCTACACGTACGCTCATTACCCGCACACCGGTAACGTTGTATATCTGAAGCGTCTCGCCCTCGGCACCAGTAACGCGGAGTATCGAGTTGGCATAGATGATGGAAACCTGCGAAATGCCCGTTTCCACGATCTCGACAGCAGGTACGGCCGATGCCGAAGTGGGAATAGCAAGTGCTACAAATGTGGCTATAATTGTAGTAAGTATAGTTTTTGTCATAAGCCTTTCTATTATTAATCTTTTATTGGCTACATATACCGAGCCGTTGATACCGGCCCTAATGGCCGAGGTGATGCCTATTTTCTGCAAAAATAGTGCGAACCGAGTGCCAAGAGCTTGCTCTAATGGCCGAGGTGATGCCTATTTTCTGCAAAAATAGTGCGAACCGAGTGCCAAGAGCCTGCTCTAATGGCCGAGGTGATGCCTATTTTCTGCAAAAATAGAGAAAATAACGCAAAGAGGCCCGCCTGACGGCTATAAATCATCTCGGCGTTAAAACTATTTAACATCTATCACCTTGCCTTCGTTGCAAAGTTCGGAATCGGGAAAGACACTGCGGGCCTCGTCCAAGATAGAACTCTCGTTGTCATAACGGGCACTAAAGTGGCCTAAGAGAAGTCGGCCGGCACCTGCATCATGGGCTACCTGGGCAGCCTGGCGCGCGGTACTGTGGTAATAGAGCCGGGCACGGGCGCGACACGAGTCATCGTAGGTACTCTCGTGGTAGAGCACGTTGACACCCTGTACCAGGCGGTGCAATCCAGGCATATAGCGCGTGTCGCTACAATAAGCATAGCTGCGTGGGGGGTCGGCCGGCACGGTGAGCCGCTCATGGGGAATGTCCTCTCCCTCGGGCGTAGTCCATCCGGCCCCGTTCTTGATATTGTTGACATAGCAGAGCGGTATCTTATAAAAGTCTATCATGTCGCGGCGGATGTGCGGGAGCGTAGCCTTCTCGCGGAAAAGATAGCCACAGCAAGGTACGCGATGGTCCAGGGGAATGGTGGAGACCGTGAGGCTGCGATCCTCGTAGACCACCTGTGACACGGTGGGGTCTACGGCATGAAAGATGACCTCGAACTCCAGGCCCGTGCAAAAGGTGGCCAGCTCCATGTCAAGCACAGGGCCTAATTCCTTCGGTGCATAAACATGCAGAGGAGCCGTCCGGCCCAACATACCGAACGTGGAAATCATGCCGATGAGGCCAAAGCAATGGTCGCCATGAAGATGGGAGATGAAGACACACCCTATACGCGCAAAGTGGATGCGGGAGCGGCGCAGCTGTATCTGCGTGCCCTCACCACAGTCAACCATAAACATCTTCTCGCGTATTTCCACCACCTGCGCCGAGGCATTGTGATGGAGCGTAGGCAGCGCGCTGCCACAGCCCAGTATGTATATTTTAAAGGGTTCCACTATCAGCTATGTTATGATATTCGTATTACTGCTCGGGGGTAGCCTGCTGACGCTTGAAAGCATAGATGCCCTCGCGGTTCTCCAAATAAAGGCTGTCGGCACCCAACTGAACCACATTGAAGGTATCGCGGTTGAGCAGCAGATTGCCATTGTATATTTTCCAGGAAGTCCATGGATGGCTCTCGGCCTTCACGCTCGACTCTACGACCCCTCCTTCCTGTATCTCGAAATTCTTGTCTATGCTGGTCCACCTGCCTAAGAGCGTAGTAAGGTTCAGCACCTGGGTGGCCACCTGCTCGCCATTGCCGTCCTTGGCTCCCACGACAGCCATGCGGTCGCCAGCTAACATGCCACCCTTCACTACTTCGTCCTCGGAGTCTACGTCGACCAGGTAGGTCAACGTGTCGCCCTCATCGGTTATCAGTTCCAGCGTGTGCATAGATGTTCCCGTTCCGCATACACCATAGACGGTGGTATCTGGCTGCGCAGCGGCCTCTATGCTGTCTGCCTGCTGAGCATTGTTATCTGCCTTATTGCCATGGCAGCCCACTGCCATCACCAAGACTAAAGCCGACATGGCCAAAACTACTGATTTTCGCATAGTTATATCCTCCATTACACCTGTAGTATCTACGGTCTTTCTGTCCATATCCCGCAATACCTATACCTTAATTATATATATACTATCTTATCTCTTCTCAAGTTGCTTAGCCTCATCCCAGAGCGCATCCATCTCTCCGAGCGTCATATCCTTTAGCTCCTTGCCACTCTCCTTAGCCTTGCGTTCTACATAGTTAAACCGATGGATAAATTTCTGATTGGTCCGTTCCAGCGCATTGTCCGGATTAAGGTGATAGAGACGAGCTGCATTAATCACGCTGAACAAGAAATCGCCCAGCTCGCCCTCAGAGTTGGGGCCGTCGCCCTTAGCCAGTTCTACCTCGAGCTCGCCCATCTCCTCGCGCACCTTATCCCACACATCCTCACGGCGCTGCCAGTCGAAACCCACATTACGGGCCTTGTCCTGGATACGATAAGCCTTGATAAGAGACGGGAGGGCATCGGGCACGCCCGAGAGAACCGTCTTGTTGCCGTCCTTCTCCTTCTGCTTAATTTGCTCCCAGGTCTGCTCTACGGCTTCGCTGTCGGCCGGGGCGTCCACGGCATCGGCCTTAGGGTCATCGGGCCATCCGGTCCAGTCAATAAAAGGATGGCGGAACATCAGCTTGCGCGCCTCCTGGGTACACACATCGGCCATGTCAAACTCGCCGGCCTCAGCGCCCAGTATGGCATAGAACAACACGTGCTCCATCACGTCGCCCAGTTCTTTCATAATATTGTGCATATCTTTTTTGGCCAGGGCGTCGGCCAACTCAAACACCTCTTCTATCGTATTGGGGCGCAAGCTCTCAAAAGTCTGCTTCCTGTCCCACGGACATTCCTTGCGAAGCCTCTCCTGAACATCCAGCAGGCGTCCAAATGCTTCTATGATAGTCTCTCTGCTATTCATTGTACTCAATAATTTCTTTGCAAAAGTAAGTAAATTTACACAAAAAATCAGTAACTTTGCAATGTTTTTTAATAAAGAATTTATAGATATCAACAAATATGGAATTAGCAAGTAAGTACGACCCAAGAGAAGTGGAGTCAAAATGGTATCAGTACTGGCTTGACAATAAGCTGTTCAGTAGCAAACCAGACGGTAGAGAACCATACACCATCGTTATTCCCCCACCTAACGTGACCGGCGTGTTGCACATGGGACATATGCTCAACAACACCATACAGGACATTCTGGTACGCCGAGCCCGCATGGAGGGCAAGAACGCATGCTGGGTGCCCGGTACCGACCACGCCTCGATAGCCACTGAGGCCAAGGTGGTCAAGCGGCTTGCCGCACAAGGCATCAAGAAGCACGACCTGACCCGCGAGGAGTTCTTGAAACATGCCTGGGACTGGACTAATGAGCACGGAGGTATCATCCTCAAGCAGCTGCGCCGCCTGGGAGCCTCATGTGACTGGGATCGTACTGCATTTACCATGGATGAGAAGCGCTCGAAAAGCGTTATCAAGGTGTTCGTGGACTTGTACAACAAGGGACTTATCTACCGCGGACTGCGCATGGTCAACTGGGATCCCAAGGCCCAGACGGCACTGAGCAACGAGGAAGTGGTGTATAAGGATGAGCAGTCCAAGCTCTACCACCTTAAATATTACATAGCTCCTGAGTGCGACTGCTCGGATGTAGAGAACGCCGCCGAGGGCAATGTTATCCACAAGGACAGTAAAGGTTACTACGCAGTGGTGGCCACTACCCGCCCCGAGACCATCATGGGCGATACGGCCATGTGTATTAACCCAAAAGACCCTAAGAACCAGTGGCTGAAGGGCAAGAAAGTCATCGTGCCCCTCGTGGGACGTGTCATTCCCGTTATAGAAGACCGCTATGTAGACATCGAGTTTGGTACGGGCTGTCTGAAGGTTACCCCAGCCCACGACACCAATGACTACATGCTCGGCAAGACCCACAACCTGGAGACCATTGACATATTCAATGCCGATGCCACCATCTCTGACGCATCGCCCCTCTATGTCGGCATGGACCGCTTTGACTGCCGCCGCCAGATAGCTAAGGATCTGCAGGCTGCTGGCCTCATGGAGCGCATCGAAGACTATAACAACAAGGTGGGTTACTCTGAGCGCAACCCCGACACAGCCATTGAGCCGCGCCTCTCACTCCAGTGGTTCCTCCGCATGCAGCATTTCGCTGACATAGCACTCCCCCCAGTACTTAATGGTGAAATGAAATTCTACCCAGCTAAGTACAAGGCTACCTACAAGAACTGGTTAGAGAACATACAGGACTGGTGCATATCGCGCCAGCTGTGGTGGGGCCACCGCATACCAGCCTACTATTATGGCGAAGAGCAGTATGTGGTAGCCGAGACCCCAGAGGAGGCACTGGAACTGGCCCGCAAGCAGAGCGGCAACGCCAACCTACAGGCCGGCGACCTGCGCCAGGACGATGATGCACTGGATACCTGGTTCTCGTCATGGCTCTGGCCCATCTCATTGTTCGACGGCATCAACAACCCAGGTAACGAGGAGATAAAATACTACTACCCCACATCTGACCTGGTTACCGCCCCAGACATCATCTTCTTCTGGGTGGCCCGCATGATTATGGCTGGCGAGGAGTACATGGGCCAGATACCTTTCAAGAATGTCTACTTCACCGGCATTGTACGCGACAAACTCGGCCGGAAGATGTCCAAGAGCCTGGGCAACTCTCCCGACCCCATCGAACTTATCGAGAAGTTTGGCGCCGACGGTGTACGCATGGGCATGATGCTCTCTGCACCAGCAGGTAACGACATTCTATTTGACGAAAGTCTATGCGAACAGGGCCGTAACTTCAACAACAAGATATGGAACGCCTTCCGCCTGGTTAAGGGATGGAGCGTGGCCGCCGGCGAGCAGCCCGAGGCCAGCCGCATAGCCACAGAGTGGTTTGAGGCCAAACTCAAGCAGACCAATGAGGAAGTTGACGACCTCTTCCGCAAGTACCGCATATCTGAAGCACTGATGGCCGTGTACCGTCTGTTCTGGGACGAGTTCTCGAGTTGGTACCTGGAGATGGTGAAGCCCGCTTACGTAAACGGCGAGGCACAGCCCATAGACCAGCAGACCTACGACGCCACCCTGCGCTTCTTCGAGACGCTGCTGAAGATGCTGCACCCCTTCATGCCGTTTATCACCGAAGAGCTGTGGCAGCACATTTACGACCGCAAGCCGGGCGAGAGCATCATGCGCGATGCCTTGAAGATGGAGGCACCCACCGAGGCCGAGCTCGCACTTATCAGCCAGATAGAGGAGGTCAAGCAGATAGTCAGCGGTGTACGCATGGTGCGCAGCCAGAAGAACATAGCCCCCAAGGAGGCCCTGACCCTGCAGGCCGTATGCGACAACGCCTATACCGACTTCAACGCCGTGATTACCAAGATGGCTAACCTGAGCAGCATCGAGGTGGTGAGCGAGAAGGATGCCAGCGCCAGCGCCTTTATGATAGGCACCCATGAGTATGCCGTACCCCTGGGCGACCTCATAGACGTAGAGGCCGAGATAGCCAAGGCCGAGGCACAGCTCAAGCACCTGGAAGGTTTTCTGGCAGGTGTGCGCAAGAAACTGTCCAACGAGAAGTTTGTGGCCCATGCCCCCGAGGCTGTCGTGGCGTTGGAGCGCAAGAAGGAAAGCGACTCTGTGGAGAAGATAGCAGCCCTGCAGGAGTCGATAGCCGAACTCAGAAAGAAATAAAAGACCATACCCTATGAAGCGTTTTCTCGGTTACTGTGTGCTGGCTGTACTCACGTTAGTCTTCGTGAGTTGCAGCAGCAATGGGCCTAAACCCACACCGCCAACCGAGAAAACGCTTTTTGTTTTTATGCCTTGGTCCTCGGGTACCGAGACTCCCTATGCGAACAACCTGTACTCTTACTTCTGCACCAACATACAGGATATGGAGACGGCCATTGCCAGCCAGCATGGCCTGGGCCGCACCCGCCTGTTAGTGTATATCGCGCAGTCGCCCACGAGGGCCGCCCTGATAGAGATAAGGTACACGGGCAATGCCTGCACCCGCGACACGCTGAAGCACTATGCCGACTACGATGCCATGAGTGCCACGGGTATAGCCGGTGTTTTGGGCGATGTGCGCGCACATGCCGAAGCCGACACCTATGCCATGATTATAGGCTGCCATGGTACTGGCTGGTTGCCACGGGGGCTTACGGACTACTACAAGACCCGCGCCTTTGGCGGAACCGAGGCCCGTTTCCAGGCCGACTTAGCTGACCTGGCCGACGGCATTACCCGTGCGGCCATGCCGATGCAGTTTATCGCCTTCGACGACTGTTATATGGCCGGCATCGAGGTGGCCTACGACCTGAAGGATGTAACCCACTATCTCATCGCGTCGACCAGCGAGATTATGGCCACCGGACTACCCTACCGTACCATCTGGCCCTATCTGTGTGCCACAACGCCCAACTACGAGGCTATCGTCAATGGTTTCTACAGCTACTATAGCCACGGCACTTATCCCTATGGTACCCTGTCGGTTATAGACTGCCAGCAGGTAGAAGCCATGGCCCAGCTTATGCGTACCTTTAATGCACGCTACACCTTTGACCCCACGCAGGAGAGCCGCTTACAGAAACTCGACGGCATGGGGCAGACCATATTCTTTGACATGGGCAGCTACATCAGCCACTTGTGCGACGCAGCCAGTGTCAGCCAGTTTGATGCGATGGTTGCCCTACTGGTACCCTACCATGTACACACGCCCAAGATATACACCAACCTGTCGGAGGTCAACGGGGGCTTCTCCACGGTAGACATTAATACATTCTCTGGAATAACAATTTCCGACCCGACTACCAATACATACGTAGCGGGCCGGAAATCATCAACAGCGTGGTGGAAGGCCACTCATACTCAGTCTACCACGGCAGCCGAGTAGTCCAGTCCCCACACATCGGCTACTGCCTTGTAGGTAACCTTACCCTCTACCACATTCAATCCCTTATATAGTGCATTATCTTCCTTGCAGGCACGCTTCCAGCCCTTGTCGGCCAGCGCCAGGGCATACTTCAGCGTGGCATTGGTAAGCGCGGCCGTCGAGGTGTTGGGCACGGCACCCGGAATGTTGGCCACGGCATAGTGTACGATGCCGTCTACCACATAGACAGGGTCACTGTGCGTGGTGGCGTGCGACGTCTCGAAGCAGCCACCCTGGTCTATGGCCACATCTACCAGTACCGTACCAGGCTCCATCTCGCTGAGCATGGCCCGGGTAATGAGGTGAGGCGTCTTGTCGCCCGGCACCAGGACCGAGCCTATCACGATGTCTACATCGTGTAGCTCCTTACGTATATTGTGCTCCGTCGAGTACAGCGTGTGTACCGTGGGGGGCAGTTCGGCATCGAGCTGACGCAAGCGGGCCAGGTTGATGTCGGTAATGTACACATCAGCACCCATGCCGGCAGCCATACGTGCGGCAGCCTCGCCCACGATGCCGCCACCCAGTACCAGCACCTTGGCCGGCTTTACGCCGGGCACGCCACCTATCAGCTTGCCCTTGCCCCCCTGGGTCTTCTGCAGATAGTAAGCCCCGTTGAGCGCAGCCATACGCCCGGCCACCTCGCTCATGGGAACCAGCAGGGGCAGCCTGTGGTCGGCCGTCTGCACAGTCTCGTACGCCAGACACACCGCACCGCTCTTCAGCATGGCGTCGGTCAGCGGTTTGTCGCAGGCCAGATGGAAATAAGTGAAGAGCAACTGTCCCTTGCGCACCAGCGAATACTCGGGGGCTATAGGCTCCTTGACCTTGATAATCATCTCGGCCACCTGGTATACCGCCTCGATGGTCGGCAGTATGGTAGCGCCCACCTGCTCATAAGCCGCGTCGGCAAACCCGCTGCCCTCGCCAGCCGTATGCTGTACATACACCTCGTGTCCATGCTTTACCAGTTCGGCCACGCCATCGGGGGTCATACCCACCCGGTTCTCATTGTTCTTAATTTCCTTTGGGATTCCGATTTTCATAATGGTAGTGATTTTTAAATGTTTAATAGAAAATAAGATGCTTCGTGTCTAAGGCCAGGATGATGGCAGCCAGGGCGGCTGGGAGCCGTCTGTGGCTGTGCAGCCATCTATCAGGGGCAGTGTCAGGAGGGCCGATACCCATGAGCGGGCTCAGAGGGATGAACAGCAACCTAACACGTGCAAATTTAGTAAAAAATAGAATACACGAAACTAAAAATCACAGTTTTTTTCTATTTTTTCGTGCCAAGTTACAGATTGTAAGTGGGTCGCAGGGATGCCCACAAGGATGGCAGGACCATCGTAGAAGGCGGATGACGGCAGCGGGAATGGGCACCGCCGTGTATACGGCAGCCCCTGGCTCGCGCTTAGCCACCAGCCGCTCCGTCTAAAGATTTAGGATACGCATACTGAACCATGGGATGTATATTCCAAGCCTTAGAATATACATCCCATGCCCTTAGACGGAGCCCAGGGTGGCTCGGAGCAATGGGCTAAAGGCCGGGGCGGGCCTCTACCCCATCGTATTATCTTGCTGCGCGGTTGTCCGCCGGGCGGTTGCCCCGTCCGGAGGCGCTACTCGTAGTCGTCTACCACGGCGTTGATAAAGTCCATCATGGGCTTGGCCACCCGGAAGTAGCGGAGCAGCTGCCTCTGCCAGTCAGGGGCGTCAAACAGCGTATCGGGAACCCGCATCCAGCAGCAGTAGTCCTTCATACGCAGATAGTCGATATACTCGTAGTCGCGGGGGAAACCCTTGGGAGCCGTCTTGAGCATCGTGATACCAAAGCCCTTGGCCGACAGCTCGTCATCGATCATGGTGCCCTCGCCAGGATAGCCGAAGTACTTGACAAACTGGCCTGCCTCTACCGCCCGGCGCCACTGGGCGATGTTGCCCATTATCTCGTTGCGACACGAGGTAAGTATATGGG
>CAKPRX010000047.1 GCA_934183135.1 uncultured Prevotella sp. | reverse complement strand
GCTATACCGTACTTGTCGCAAGTGTCGATGACATGGTCATCACGGATAGAGCCACCGGCCTGAGCGATATACTCTACGCCGCTCTTATGGGCGCGCTCTATGTTGTCACCAAAGGGGAAGAAGGCATCGCTGCCCAGGGCCACGCCCTTGTTCTGGGCTATCCAGGCGCGCTTCTCCTCGGCGGTAAGCACCTCCGGGCGCTCCGTGAAAAACTGCTGCCACGTACCCTCGCGCAGTACGTCCTCATACTCATCCGATATGTACACATCGATGGTGTTGTCGCGGTCAGCGCGGCGTATGCCAGGCTTAAAGGGCAGCGCCATCACCTTGGGACACTGTCGCAGCCACCACGTGTCGGCCTTGTTGCCCGCCAGACGGGTACAGTGTATGCGGCTCTGCTGCCCGGCGCCTATGCCGATGGCCTGGCCGTCCTTAACGTAGCACACCGAGTTGCTCTGAGTGTACTTCAGCGTGATGAGCGATATTATCAGGTCGCGCAGCGCCTCGGGGGTGAAGTTCTTGTTCTGCGTGGGAATATTCGTGAACAGCGCGGGGTCGTCCAGGCGTATCTCGTTGCGTCCCTGCTCGAACGTTATGCCGAAAACCTGCTTGTGCTCTATCGGCGCAGGCACATAGGCGGGGTCTATCTTGATGACGTTGTACGTACCCTTACGCTTGGCGCGCAGGATATCTATCGCCTCGGGGGTATAGTCGGGCGCTATCACTCCGTCGCTCACCTCGCGCTTAATCAGCTTGGCCGTAGCGGCGTCACAGGTATCGCTCAGGGCCACAAAGTCGCCGTATGAGCACATGCGGTCGGCTCCGCGTGCACGGGCATAGGCGCAGGCCAGCGGCGTGAGCTCAAAGTCTACGTCATCGACAAAGTATATCTTCTTCAGCGTATCGCTCAGCGGCAGTCCGATGGCTGCTCCGGCCGGGCTGACATGCTTGAACGAGGCGGCAGCCGGCATGCCGGTAGCTGCCCGCAGTTCCTTGACCAGCTGCCAGGAGTTCAGGGCATCCAGGAAGTTGATGTAGCCTGGTCGGCCGTTGATTACTTCAATGGGGAGTTCGCCTTCTTCCATGTAGATACGCGAAGGCTTCTGATTGGGATTACACCCGTACTTTAAAGCGAGTTCTTTCATCTTGCGTTGATTAATAATCACGGCTGCAAAATTACTAAAAAGATTAGACATAGTGGTTGGGGTACAGTATTTTTTTGTACTTTTGCACCCGACATACCGCCACGGCGGAGCCCCAGGTGGGCACGACGGTTGGGGCGGTAGCAAGTTAGTAGTTATGAAACACGATTTGGAAGCCCTTATCAAGGGTTTGGAGTCGGGTATCGTCAAGCATGTCGATGCCCGCAAGCTTTGGCGGCTGGTTCGCGATGGCCACCGCCCGTCTGACAAGACACTGGACAAGCTGGCTCTGTTAGCCGGATTCCAGAACTGGCCAGACCTGCGCGAGGCACTACGGGGCGAGAACGACGCATCGCTCAATTACGAAGAGGAAGAGGGAGTTAAAGGTAAAAAGACAAACGGGTAAAAAGGCAAAAAGCGCCCGAGGAAGGCAAAAGGCCGGTTATAGAGAGACCTTTTGCCACACCCCCCACTTTCGGACACATTTGGCAGAGCTCCGTCAGAGCTCTATAACATCCAGGTCATCGGGAACATAGACAGGGCCATGGTAAGCCTGGGCGGCCTCGGCCGCGTAACGCTGGCTACGGGTGTCCAGGTGGTCGTCCTCGGTATGGTAGAGTATCAGGTGACGCGCCTGGAGCTGCTGGGCCACACGGCCGGCATCGAGGGCAGTAGAGTGGCACTTCTCGTAAGGGTGATAGTGGTCGCGGTCGGCATACAGGCAGAACGCCTCGCTCATCAGCCAGTCGGGCTGGCCCACATAGCCCTGGCAGAGCGGGTTGTACGGCTCGTCGCCCAGGCACACCACGACCGTACCGCCAGGCAGGGTGGCCCGGAAGCCGTACTGCAGTTCCTTGGAGGAGTGGATGTCGAAGCACTGCATCGCTATGTCGCCGGCGCCGAACTCCTGGCCATCCACCAGACGGTGAAAGGCCACACGGCTGTCCATCCGGGCCTGCTGCTTGGCCGAGAGGGTGAGTTGGCAGAGGGTGCGCATCACCAGCAGACCCTTGTCATGACTGTAGATGTGCAACTGGCCCTCGTACTGAGGCGCCGAGAGCACCATACGTATTACCCAGATGGTGCCGAGGATGTGGTCGGTATGGGCATGGGTTACATAGAGATGGTGCAGGGTGTCGATGGCTATGCCGGCACGGCGCAGCTGGGTCAGTATGCCGTTGCCTCCGCCGGCATCGACCAGCAGCATGGTGGTATCGGTGTGCAACACAAAACAGGTGTTGTAACAGCGGGTCACGGTGGCATGACCCGTTCCTAAGATGGTTATCTTGTTCATTGTGGTGTATATTAGTGTCGGGGCGGCAACGGCTGTAGCCCACAGAGGGCATAGCCAGAGACGCCAGCGCAGTGCAAAGTTACAAAGAACCCACGGCTCGGCCAACGTCCATGGCCGTTTTATTATCCCCATCCAGCCTTCCTAACACTATTAAAGGGCTATGACTGCAGGCCGCTTGCCTCCCGTCATAGCCCCGTCGCCCATGCTCACGCACAGGCCGTCAATCCTGAAACATTACTAATCTACACACTTTTATCACAATCAGCCTATGAGTGTTATATCGTGGTCCACACTGCCTATGCCGCTCTCTCCGAACTTAGAAATGAGCACATCGAGCATGGCCGGGGTGACAAAGGCCGGCAGCACAGCGCCTGCCGCCCGTAGGCTATGAGCTACTTCAGCCTGCCGCCGTCAAAGTTGGCATTGGTGATGGTGGCAAAGAGGGCGCGGGCGATGTAGCCCCCTACTCCATCGATAAAGGGGCGCAGCTGACAGGCGCCGTCGGCACACGTGGCCGCCCCCTCGCACAGGGCATTGGCCGTCGCGCCCACGCCGCGGGTCACCGCTAACAGCGCATCCATGTACATACTGGTTTGGGGCAGTTTGCCGCAGACACCCCTCACGGTACATCCTGTACCCCGGGCGGCCTCCTGACATTGGAAACAGAACATCTTCTCGTCATCCATAGTGTTTACCTTTTTAGAGTTAATATCAAGTCGATTTAAAAAGCCATAGTGAAACTTACTGAGTGCAAAGTTAGCCTCCTGGCGGCCACCAGCAGGTAACAAATGTTACCCTCGGCAAAAAAATGTGTGACGGCCGCATTTTTATCGTCCTCACGGGTGGCTGTTAGAATTATAACGCCTATCTTTGCATAAGATAGGCGGCACCTCGGGCATTAGGCCCGGCTCATGGCGACCGTCCTGTACTGCCTAAACATCAGTCATATATATCTATCAGCTTATGGAACAGCGTATCAGCAAGTTGCTGGCCGCCTGTCCGCTCTTTGCGCAGATGGCCGAACCAGCCATAGCCCAGGCCCTGGATGCCGTGGGCTGGCGCGCGGTTACCTACCGGTCCCACGACGTGTACGCCCTGGCCGGCAGTACCTGCACGCATGTAGACATCATACTCACGGGCGAGATGGTGGCCTGGATGGTGGCTGCCAGCGGCCGTCAGGCCGAGGCGGTGCGTATCTATGCCGGCGACGTGATAGCCCCCTGCTACCTATATGCCGCCGACGGGCGGATGCCGGTAACCATAGAGACAGAGGGCGAGGTCACGGTGCTGCGCATGACGCGCGCCTCGCTGACCCAGCTCATAGACAGTCATGCGCGCATACGCCACAACTTCATCGGCATACTCTCCGACATCGGCACCTACCTGGCCAGCCGGCTCCGCTTTCTCTCCCTGCTCACCGTGCGCGAGAAAGTCATAGCCTATCTGCATGCCGAGATGCGCCGCCAGCACAGCCTCACTGTCAGTCTGCCCAGTACGCGGGCTGTCATAGCCCAGCGCTTCGCCATCCAGAAATTCTCGCTCCTGCGCTGCTTCGCCCAGCTCTCTGCCGAGGGCATCATCCGCGTCCAGGGCCGCCAGGTAACCATTCTCGACCCCTCGCGCCTCCAGGCCTGACCTCTTCCCTGCCCCATCATCCCTCATACGTACCCGCGGATATATAACAAGGTGCAAGGCAGACACTGCGGGGCGCGAGCAGACGTCCCCCCCATAAATGCCAAAGCGGCAGAGACACCTCCTAATGGTATCTCTGCCGCTTTGCAGATAACTGGGCTAACTGCCGCCGCCCCTACTTAGATGAGCGCACACCGCCGCCCTTGGTCAGGGTGAGGGTAGTCTGCTGCAGGCCACGCTTGCCGTGGTCGAAAATGACGGAGGGGTTAAGGCGGGTGCCACGGTACTTGACCTCGAAGTGCAAATGCTCGGTGGTGGCACGGCCCGTACGCCCGGTGAGGCCGATAACCTGACCGGCGCGCACCTTATCGCCCACCTTGACGAGGTTCTTGTACTGGTGGCTGTACAGGGTCTCGAAACCGTAGGCGTGGCGTATGACGATGCAGTTGCCATAGCCCGAGTAGGGACTGGACCGGGTAACCACGCCGTCAAAGGCAGCCAGCACGTTGTCCTTGGGCTTGGTCTTGAGGTCTACTCCGCTGTGGCGCCGCCTGCCTCCATACGGGCTGATGACCTTGGCACCGGGCAAGGGATAGGCCCAGTGGCTCTCCTCTATCTGGGTAAGGTCCAGCTTGTAGGTGGTGCTGTTCTCAAAGGGGTCGCCCACCTCGTCGGGGTCCAGGGTAAGCCCGCGCTCCTTACCGCTGTCGCCACCCAGGTTAGAGACCTGTACACGCGAACCGCGCTTCTCAAAGACGAGGGTCTGCCGGCGCAGCCGGTGACTGCCGGCGTCGACCAGGGTAACGGGGTTGATGCGGGCCCCGTTGACCATGACAGAGAAGGTGCATACCGCGCGGCCGTCGCGCATGCCCACGATGGCTATAGTCTGGCCAGCCTGCACGCTCTGACCCACCTTGACCAGGTTCTGGGCATTGTTCTCATACACCGTCTCCAGCCCGTTGTGATGGCGGACAACCACCACATTGCCGCGGGCGCCCATATTGCGCGACAGGCGCACCTCGCCGTCGAACATGGCCTTGACGGCATCGCCCTTGACCGTGGTTATCTCTAACTGGGCGGCATTGTCGGCAAGCCGGGCCTTGCCCACGGGCAGGGGGAAACTGTACTCGCTGGCCTTGAGGGCCGCGAAGTCTACGCTGAACGCCTTGCTACGGCTGAAGAGGCCGGGGGTCTCGATACTTATCTGCTGTGTCTCGGCAGCAGTAAACTTTTCGCGTACAGGGGTATAGGCCGACAGCACTGCTGCCAGCGAGGCCCATACCAGGGGTTTCTTGATATATTTTATCATCATGGTTTTCATTCGGTTAGGGTAAATTGGCAGCCGCGCGGCCTGCTCCCCATGCGGGGGAGCCACTATCCTATCGCAGCACGATGCCTGTATAGATGCGGCCAGAAGCCACACCGAGCCTACGGGCCGAGAAGTAGTCGTCGGCATGGTCGTAGGTACAGATGCCAGCCTGCCTAATCTGACCGGCAGGCACACCAGCCTCGGTAAGCTGGCGGGTGTTGATACGGGGCAGGTCCAGGTGCCACTTGTCGTACATCACGGCGGTGTCGCTGAGGTCGAAGCCTGCCTGGGCAAACTGGTCGTAGACTTCCTGCCCTACCTCGAAGCGGGCCACCGATATGCCGGGGCCCACCACGGCATGCAGCCGAGTGGGGTCGGTACCATAGTGCAGGCGCATGGCATTGACGGCAAACATGCAGACACGCTGCAGGGTGCCGCGCCAGCCTGCGTGGATGGCCGCAGCAGCATGGGCCACGGGGTCGTAGAGCAGCACGGGTATGCAGTCGGCCGTAGACACACCGACACACACACCGGTCATGGCGGTCATCAGCACGTCGACGCCCTCAAGTATCTGTCCGCGCACGGCGGCCGGCAGACCGAACAGTTCGGGGGCCACGGCCCTCACCTCGATGCCGTGTACCTGATGGGGAAGTACGATACGGTCGGCGGCCACACCCAGCCGGGTGGCCAGCAGCTGCCGGTTGGCCTGTACATGGGCCTCATCGTCGCCGCAATAGCCGTTGATATTAAACTCGCCATAGGCTCCCTCGCTCACGCCGCCATGACGGGTGGTAGAGAAGGCCGTAACCCGGTCGCCCAGGTCGTAGGTAAGCAGCTGTGGACTATTCATCACCGTCCTCCTCGTACTCAAAGTCGTCCAAGTCCTCCACCTCATCATCGTCGACGAACTCGATGTCCTCGCCCTCATCGTGTAGCTCGTCGGCGAAGACAGCCATGTCCTTGTCACGATGCACGAGCGTATCCTCGGCAGTAATGTCAGCCAGCTTGTTGCTCTCACTGTTGAGCTCGCGCCACAGGATGTCTTTCAGCTCGCCGAGTCCCTGTCCGGTAACGGCCGATATGAACACCACGGGAAGGTCATCGGGCAGCGTATCGCGCAGCATGTCTATCAGCTCGGCATCCAGCAGGTCGCACTTGGTAACGGCCAGCACGCGGTGCTTGTCCAGCATGTCCGGGTTGAACTGCCGCAGTTCGTTGAGCAGTACCTCGTACTCTTTCTTGATGTCGTCGGTATCGCCAGGCACCATGAAGAGCAGCAGCGAGTTGCGCTCTATGTGGCGCAGGAAGCGCAGCCCGAGCCCCTTGCCCTCGCTGGCACCCTCAATGATACCGGGTATGTCGGCCATGACAAACGACTGATGGTCGTGGTAGCCCACTATGCCCAACGAGGGTTCGAGGGTGGTAAAGGGGTAATTGGCTATCTTGGGGCGGGCGCTCGACAGCGACGACAGGAGGGTCGACTTGCCCGCATTTGGCAGTCCCACCAGTCCCACGTCGGCCAGCAGTTTCAGCTCGAGTATGATGGTCATCTCCTCCATCGGCTCGCCGGGCTGCGCGTAGCGTGGCGCCTGGTTGGTAGCAGTACGAAACTGGAAATTGCCCAGGCCGCCACGGCCGCCCTTGAGCAGCAGGACCGTCTGGCCGTCGTAGGTAACGTCGCATACGTACTTGCCCGTCTCGGCATTGTACACCACCGTGCCGCAGGGCACGTCGATATAGACATCCTTACCATCGGTGCCATGGCACTTGTCGCGGCCGCCGTTGCCCCCATGCTCGGCAAACACGTGGCGCTGGTATTTCAGGTGGAGCAGGGTCCAGTAGTTGTGGTTGCCACGCAGGTAGATACTGCCTCCATGACCGCCGTCGCCCCCGTCGGGGCCTCCGTTGGGGTTGTACTTTACATGGCGCAGGTGCATAGAGCCCCGGCCGCCCTTGCCAGAGCGGCAGTATATTTTCACATAATCGACAAAATTGGATTCAGCCATATTGCTTGTGTGGGTTATATATAATAAAGGTATAGGAGCATACCATGCCAAAAAGGACTGAAGCCCCGGCACGCGTACCGGGAGCCATGGCCCCCATGTACACAGACGCGGCGCTTCAGTCCTCGGTCTATCTTACAGGCTGTCGATTACAGCACAGATGTCGGCGAAGATGCGGTCCAGCTCGCCCAGACCGTTGATGTGGTAGTGTATGCCCTCGTTGGCATACCAGTCTATCAGGGGAGCGGTCTGGCTGTGATACACGCCGAGACGCTTCTTGATGGTCTCCTCGTTGTCGTCGCTGCGTCCGCTCTGCTGACCGCGCAGTACGAGGCGCTTCATCAGCTCGTCCTCGGGCACGTCGAGCTCTATCATGGCAGCTACCTTGTGGCCGCGCTCAGCCAGCATCTTCTTCAGGGCCTCGGCCTGGGGAATGGTGCGGGGGAACCCGTCGAAGATAACGCCCTTGTGCTCCTTGCCAAAGCTGTCATATACGCTGGCCAGGATGTCTACCATCAACTCATCGGGTATCAGCTGTCCCTGGTCGATATAGTTCTTGGCCGTCTTGCCAAGCTCGGTACCGTTCTTGATTTCGTTACGGAGAACATCTCCTGTCGAGATGTGCTCCAGGCCATACTTGGCGATCATCTTGTCGCTCTGGGTGCCCTTGCCTGAACCAGGGGCACCGAAAATAACAATATTCTTCATTCTTCTCCTAAGGTATAAATATCTCTGAGGTTGCGCCCCTCCTGGTCGTAGTCCAGTCCGTAGCCCACGATGAAGTCATTGGGTATCTCCATGGCGGCATACTCTATGTTGAGGGGTATCTTGAGTTTGTCGGGCTTGAGCAGCAGGGTACAGATGTGCAGCGAGGCGGGGTTGCGCGTACCCAGGGTGTCCATCATGCGCTCCATGGTCTTGCCGGTGTCCACGATGTCCTCGACGATGATGACCTCGCGACCGCAGATGTCCTCGTTCAGACCTATTACTTCCTTCACCTTACCCGTCGAGGTGGTGCCTTCGTAAGAGGCGAGCTTCACAAAGGATATCTCGCAGGGGATGGTAATGTAACGCATCAGGTCGGCGGCAAACATAAAAGAGCCGTTGAGCACTGCCAGAAGCAGCGGTTTCTTGCCCGCCATGTCGGCGTTAATCTTGTCGGCTACTGTCTTAACTCGCGTCAGGATTTCCTGCTCAGGGATAAACGTTTTGAACGTCTTATCCTTTATCTTTACGACACTCATGACTGATTTTAAATTTATTCACGACAAAATTACAAAAAATATAGCAAACAGCTACGATAGTTACCCATTTTTTCGTATTTTTGCAAGGTATGAAAATTTTTACAAGTACCCAGATTAAGGATTGGGACAGGTACACCACAGCGCACGAGGGCGTGAAGAGCATAGACCTGATGGAGCGGGCGGCGCGGGCCGTTGCCGATGCCATCTGCGAGGAGTGGTCGCCCATGCGCGTGGTGGTCTTCGCCGGGCCGGGCAACAACGGCGGCGACGCCCTGGCCGTGGCCCGTATGCTGGCCGACAGGGACTTTCAGGTAGAAGTATTCTTATTCAACATACACCATACACTGGCGCCCGACTGTGCCACTAACCGCCAGCGCCTCACGGCCGGTGGGAGCAAGGTGGCCTTCACGGAGGTGTCGGTCAACTTCGACCCGCCCGTGTTAGGGGCCGACACGCTGGTCGTAGACGGCCTCTTCGGCTCCGGGCTCAGCAAGCCGCTCTCGGGAGGGTTCTCATCGCTCGTCAAGTATATCAACCAGAGCGACGCGCCCGTGGTGAGCATAGACCTGCCGTCGGGGCTGATGTCCGAGGACAACACCTACAGCGTGAGGGCCAACATCGTAAGGGCCACGCTGACCCTGACCTTCCAGCAACCCAAGTTGGCCATGCTCCTGGCCGACAACCAGCCCTACACAGGCCGCCTGCGTGTGCTGGACATAGGCTTGGCACAGGCCTATGCCGACAAGACAGAGGCCCCCTGTACCCTGCTTGACGGGGCCGACGTGCGCGCGCTACTCCGCCACCGCGACACGTTTGCCCACAAGGGCGACATGGGGCACGCGCTGCTCATAGCCGGAAGCTACGGCATGTCGGGGGCAGCCATCCTGGCAGCCCGGGCGTGCATGCGGGCAGGCGTGGGCAAGCTGACGGTACACACGCCGCGGGCCAACTATGCCGTGATGCAGACGGCGGTACCCGAGGCCGTCATGCAGATAGCCGACAATGACATGCGGTTCAGCGACCCGGTAGACGCCACGCCCTACAATGCCGTGGGCATAGGCCCCGGACTGGGCACCGACGAGAACACGGCACTGGCGATGATAGCCCAGCTACGCCGCAACGCCTGCCCCACGGTGATAGACGCCGACGCGCTCAACATCCTGGGCAGCCACCGTGCCTGGATGCAGCAGCTGCCCAAGGGCTGCATCCTCACGCCACACCCCAAGGAGCTGGAGCGGCTTACGGGCGGCTCGGCCAACGGCTGCTACGACCGCCTCGCCAAGGCAAGCGAGCTGGCCGCGCACCACCAGGCTTACGTCATCCTCAAGGGGCACTACTCGGCACTCTGCCTGCCTTCGGGCCACATTATCTTCAACAGTACGGGCAACGCGGGCATGGCCACCGCTGGCAGCGGCGACGTGCTCACGGGCATCATTACCGGCCTGCTGGCCAGGGGCTACTCCCAGGCTCACGCCTGCATCGTGGGCATGTACATCCACGGCCTGGCGGGCGACATAGCGGCCCGCGAGGTGGGCCAGGAGAGCCTCATCGCGAGCGACATCATACAGTATCTGCCGGCAGCATGGCGCCAGCTGGACCGATAGGCACCCCGGCGCCTCAACACCATTACGAAAAACAATACGACAATGAAGAGATATATCCTATCAGCGATGGCCCTGCTACTGGGCACCGTCGCCAAGAGTGCCCAGCAGACAGTCATGGGCACCACGTACTTCCTGCCCAAGACGGCGCTGCGCTTTGCCGTCACCATAGAGAAGACCAGCTACACGCCGGGCCAGTTTGCCATGTACGCCACACGCTATCTGAAGAAGACGGGCGTGGCCCTGCAGCCCACGGCGTCGTACCGCATCACGGACATCAGCATGGTGCCCGTGGGCGTGCCCGACTCGGCCAAGCAGTACACCCTAAGCCTGGAGAAGAAACTCTCCATCACCGAGATAGACCGCGACGAGAGCGGCATACTGCTCGGCATCAACGCCAAGGGCCGGCCTACGGTACTGCCGCAGCCCTTCAAGCCGGCTCCCAAGGCTCCGCAGCTCAACCCCAAGGACTATATGAACGAGGACATACTGTCGGCCGGAAGTACCGCCAAGATGGCCGAGCTCACCGCCAAGGACATTTACGACATAAGGGACAGCCGCGCCCAACTGTCGAGGGGCCAGGCCGACTTCATGCCCAAGGATGGTGCCCAGCTAAGGCTGATGATGGACAACCTGGACACCCAGGAGCGCGCGCTGCTACAGGTTTTCGAGGGCGTAACCACGCGCGACACCACGCAGGCCATCGTCACTTACGTGCCCACCCGCGAGTCGGGCCAGGCGGTGCTCTTCCGCTTCTCACAGAAACTGGGTCTCACGGACAGCGACGACCTGGCGGGGACACCTTATTATATACATGTGGCCGCCGACAACGACCTGAAGGACGAGGCGCCCTCGGAGAAGGCCAAGGACAACTTCGGGCTGTGTGTCAACATACCCGACAAGATACAGATAGACCTGGAGCACCAGGGACAGGTGGTCAAGCACTTCGAGTGCTACGCCGGCCAGTTTGGCAAGACCGAGTATCTCAGCGCCGACCTCTTCGGCAAGAAGAACACGGCGCACATCGTCCTCAACCCCGTGAGCGGCAGCATCGAGAAGATAGAGAGCGAGACGCTCAAGTAGGTCTGTCCCGCCCATCATGCAGGGCCCTAAGAGCAGCCGAGCCATCGCTCGGCTGCTCTTAGGGCCTTTTTCGTGTGTACCATGGCCACCCCGCTGCTATTACGGCCATGGCAGAAATGGCGAAAAACCTTTACACGCGACTGTATATTTATGCAAAACTCGGGGCGATAATGTATAAATATACAGTCGTAACGGCCCCATTTCGGACCATAATTCTCGGAAAAATTCATCTAACCAGGACGATTTTTGGGGTCATCGGGGGCTTGCGGAGGCACTACAAGGACGGCAAAAGTAACAACCTTTTACAAAACAGGGGCATTTAGTGCCTTTTTCGGCCCTATTTTCGGCTTTTTCGAGGATGGTTTTTAGGGGTGCCGCGATGGTCATTTTTCAGCTCGCGATGGTCATTACGTTTCTAATGACCATCGCGAGCACCAAAAAGGTCGTTTTCGAGTGGTACGAAAATAGCCATTTTCATTACCGCCGCCCCTTCGGTGAGCGTACAGACAAAATATGGAAGCCCCAAACGCCCTCGCCCGAGTGCGAAACACCGAAAATGTATATTTATACATTATCCGAAAAATCCTTACAATACCGACAGGAGACCCAAAAGCACTCTTTACCTTTTTAGCCTTTTCCTTTTTTACTTTTCACAGTCGTTCCGGCTACCCACAAGTCGTTCCTGCCCCATCGTCCAGACATCGGGGCAGACGGGCTGACTGCAACTACGATTTTTGTCAAACGCTTGTGGTTTTTGGTAGCAATCGGCACTTTTCGCGCGATATGCTTTGAAAACAGTATAACTATCGTTAAATTTGCAAAAAGTGTAAGTAAAAACGCCGTCTGACTTTCATTCAGAAACCAAAACAGACATATAAGCACCAAACAGACATATCCATAATCCATAATAGAAGTATAACAAAAGTACTAAACGCTTATGAGAAAACACTACTTACTCACAGCCCTGCTCATAGGGCTTACCACGCTGTGCATGCAGGCGCAGAACCTGGTGCCCAGGCGCACCTCGGCCCGGCAGGCGGCCCGCGTGGCAGTCTCCGACCGCTTTGTGCGCACCGACCTGCCCGCCAAGGTTGCGGGGCGGGTCGTCCAGCGCGCCACAACCGCCCCCGTGACCCCCGACTGGGAGTGCAACTTTGACAAGGAGGCCGACTTCAACCAGTTTACCGTCATCGATGCCAACAATGACCGCGAGAGCAGCAGTGCCCTCGACTGGGCCGTATGGAACTACCTCTTCAAGAGCGGGTCAAGCCCCTATGGCGACGACTACCCCGACCACTGCGCCGGCTACGGATGCAGCGAGGAAAACGACGCCGACGACTGGCTCATCACCCCGGGCCTGCAGCTCAAGGGCGGAGCCACCTACACCGTCAAGTACAAGGTGCGCGCCCACAGGTCGTCCCTTCCCGAGCGACTGGAAGTGAAGTATGGCTCGGCCCCCACGGCCGCTGCCATGACCACCACCCTCATGGCAGCCACCGAGTTCGACAACACCGAGTACAAGGAACTCACCCAGACCATTACCGTAGCCGCCGACCAAGTGGTGTACATAGGGTTCCACGCCGTGAGCGAGGCCGACAACATGATACTCTATCTTGACGACATCAGTGTCAAGAAGAGCGTTACCGGCTTCAAGGGCTGGGAGTGCCACTTTGACAAGGAGGCCGACTTCAGCCAGTTTACCGTCATCGACGCCAACAACGACCGCGAGAGCAGCAGTGCCCTCGACTGGGGCGTATGGAACTATCTCTTCAAGAGCGGCTCAAGCCCCTATGGCGACGAATACCCCGACCACTGCGCCGGCTACGGATGCAGCGAGGAAAACGACGCCGACGACTGGCTCATCACCCCGGCACTCAGCCTGCGTGCCGGCACCACCTACGTACTCAAGTACAAGGTGCGCGTACACCGCTCGTACATGACCGAGCGCTTAGAAGTAAAATATGGCACCGCCGCCACGGTGGCCGGCATGACCACCACGCTGATGGCTGCTACCGAACTGGACAACACCGAGTACAAGGAGTACACGCAGACCATCAGCCCCACGGCCGACGGCGACTACTTCGTCGGGTTCCATGCCGTGAGCGAGGCCGACAACATGATACTCTACCTGGACGACATCTCGGTGATGGCCGAGGGGGCTCTGCCTCCCGGCGAGGTAACCGACCTGACGCTTACCCCCGACCCCACAGGCGCGCTGACAGCCACGCTCGGCTTCAAGGCTCCGGCCAAGGCCAGCGATGGCAGCACCCTCAAGGCGCTGGGCGGCATCAAGGTGCTGGCCGACGACAAGGAGATAGCCGACATTACCGACGTGCAGATAGGCAAGGCCGTACAGTACACCGTAAGTCCGGCGGCTGACAAGCCGGGCATCTGCACCTATACCGTGATGCCCTACAACGCCGACGGCAACGGAGCCAAGAGCAATGTGAGCGGCTGGGTAGGCCTGGATGTACCCACGGCTCCCACCAACGTGACCGCCACCACCTGGGGCACCAAGGTCAACGTGAGATGGGAGGCCGCCAAGGCCGAGCACGGTGGCGTGTTCTTCGACAAGGACGTGACCTACAACGTATGCGACATGCGCGACGCCACCACGGTATCGTCCAAGCTCGCCAGCATCCAGGGCATCACTGCCACAATACTCAACGTCAGCGCCAACAGCGGCGACCAGCGTCTGCTGCAGGTGGGCGTGTCGGCCAGCAACGCCACGGGGGCCAGCGCCTACACCTTAGGCACGCCCATGGTAGTGGGCGCGGCTTACAAGTTGCCCTTCAAGGAAACCTTTGCCAAGGCTGGCTACGCCTATGGCTTCTGGGGGGCCGAGGGCAACGGCTGGGGCTATCAGATGGAGTATGCCGGCGTACAGGCTTCGAACACCGAGGATGCCAACGGCGACGGCGGCAGCGCCGAGATTAAGACTTACTACGACGACTGCGTATCGCTGGTATCGGGCAAGATAGCCTTAGGCTCGGCGAGCAAGCCCATGTTCAGATTCAGTCAGAAGACCACCACGACCACAGGCGCCATCCGCGTCTTTGTCATCAAGGCCGACGGTACCCGCGAGACCCTCGCCACCGAGAACCTCAGCGGCTATGCCGATGCCGGCAAGTGGGCAGCACGCTCTTACGACCTGAGCGCCTACAAGAGCCAGCAGTGGATACGCCTGGGCATCGCTTTCGACCAGTCTAAGGTAGCATACAAGAGAAACTATCTGTATATAGACAACTTCCTCGTGACCGACGAGACACCCGAGGCCCTCAGCGTGGGCCTGTCGGCTCCCGGCAAGATACGCAAGGGACACGCGGCCAACGTGCGGGTAACGGTGACAAACTACGGCGAGACCGTGAGTAACTATACCGTAACCCTGGCCGAGGGCAAGGCCGAGGTGAAGCGCATCGCCGTAAGCGAGCCGCTGGCACAGATGCAGACGCGCTCGTTCGACATAAGCTACAAGCCCTCGGTACTGACCGAGGAGCAGCAGGTAACCCTTACGGCCACAGCCGCCGCAGGCGAGGGCAGCACAGCACAGGCCGCTGACGCCACCTGCACGGTAAGCGTGTCCGACGCGCAGCAGCCCACAGCCACCGCACTTACTGCCTCGGCAGCCCAGGGCAAGGTGAGCCTGACATGGACGGCTGCCGCCAAGGTAAGTCAGCTTACCGACGACTTCGAGGACTACAACGAGTGGAGCGCCGACCAGGCCGGCGACTGGAGCTTTATCGACGGCGACAAGGGCGTTACCTATGGCTATTTTGACAGCGACGGCCTCTACTACGAGAACGAGAAGACGCCCTTTGCCTACATCGTATGGACGCCTACCAACTATGGCGGCGAGGACATCACTGGTGCCAACCCCACGGCCAAGCCTGCCAGCGGAGTTAACGCTATGGGCTCGGTATACAGCTACCATCGCGCCGAGTCGGGCGAGCTTACCCCGCTCAACGCCGACAACTGGATGATAAGTCCCGAACTTACCGGCGAGGCTCAGACCATCAGCTTCAAGGTTAACAACATCAGCGAGTCGCGCCCGGAGAACTACCAGGTACTGTACAGCACTACCGGCAAGAACGCCGACGACTTCCAGCTTATCAGCGAGAAGACCGTGACCAGCAGCCAGTGGGACGAGGTGAGCGCCGACCTCCCCCAGGGTGCCCGCTACTTCGCCATCCGCCATACTACTAAGGTCGTGGAGAGCCCCAGTGGTGTCGGCTACTCCTCTGCACCTTACCTCTTCCTGGTCGATGACGTTACCATGGCCTCCAAGGGTTGTCTGCTCACGGGCTACAACGTGTACCGCGACGGTCAGTTGCTGGGCTCTACCACCGACTGCCACTATGCCGACCAGGCCATCCAGGGCGACGGACAGAACCACACCTACCAGGTAACGGCGCTCTATGCCGACGGCACCGAGTCGGTTCCGGCGTCGGCCACGGTCAACGTGCCCACAGGCATAGACATCATCGAGGCTGGCACCACCGCTCCCGACGCGGTGTACACCCTCGACGGTCGCAAGCTCGATGCCAACGCTCCCCTGCGCCACGGCGTCTACATCAAGAATGGCAAGAAGGTGGTCGTAAGATAACCCCCTCCGCCATATACAGAACAAGGGCTGAGCCTCTCCATGAGAAGCTCAGCCCTTTGCTATATGGTCTTGGCTGGCACTGTGGCTATGGCCGCGCCTGTAGGGCTGTCGGCCGGGTTAGCCGGAGCCTTATTTCTCCTCCGTGCGGTCAATAGGAGGATTGGTCTTCAGATACTCGTCGTAGACACGGATGATGACCGTCGGGTCGTCTTCCAGCTCCTTGACGCGCGCCTTGTCCTTGAAGTATTCATCGTACTTGTCTGACAGTGCTTTCGGCCCCAGTTTCTCGAGCGAATAGAAGAAGTGGAAGCCCGAGGACTTACCATTGACCAGGATATTGTAGATGCGGTCGTCGCCACGGAGCTTTACGCCATAGGTATCGACAAGGTACGACACCGAGTTACGCCCGCCACGAGACACGTAGGTCTGATAATAGTAGACGGTGCCGTTCTTCAGGCGTTTTTCTACGCGGAACAGGCCCCTCGTCTTCTTGTTCCACTTGAATGGAACAGCCGCATTGTAGTCTGACGACTCGTATTCGGTACCGTCCTCGACGTATCTGTAGCCCTTAATGTCCTTAGCCTTGTAGGTAACGGCGTTCTTCCCGTCCTCCGTGGGCGACACTTTCACGAACGAGAGTATCGAGCCCGAGCTGCTGAACAGCCTTTTCAGTCCGCTCCCTACGTCATTCTTCACGTAGCCCTCGACGGTGGTACCGTCATTGAGCGTCACTATGACCTTGTCTCTCTTCTTTGTCTCGGCGTTCATGGTAGCCGATGTGCCCAGCAATGCTACCAGCAGCAGGCACACCATTGCGAAAAAGTTTCTCTTCATAAGCGATTATTGTATTGTTTGTTCCGGTTTGTATTCGGCCAAGAGCCGGAGTATCTCATACTTCCTCCGCTTAGACTGCATGATGGCCCGGCACAGTTCGGGGTCGTCGGCCACATAACCGCAGATGCGCTCGCGCCAGGCCCGGTCGCCATAGCCCGATACCTTGCTGATGCTGCGCACGGGCTGACCCCTCCGGACTATCAGGAAGCGCACCTTGGTCTTGGAGGCGATGCGCTGGGTGTAGTAGTTGGTCATCCGGCCACTGGCAAAGAGCCCATACCCGCGGCTGGAGAAGGTAAGCACCTGGATATAGGGGTTGTCTACATAGCGCATACACCACCCATAGTCTGGCACGGGCACCATCGTCCACACCTCATCGGGGCTGGCAGGGTGCCATACATGTACTGAGTCGATGCTGTCATATCTTATTTTGGTTTTCTCATGGTTACTCGCATAGATATCGGTGGTCACCACTACCTGGCTGTGGCCCGATGGCATACGCAGACGGTCGTTCTGTGCCACGGTAAGCCGGCTGCCGTCCTTCTTGTAGACTTCTCCGCAGACCACCTTGCCGTATCGGCTGGTCTGGCAGGCTGACAGCAAGGTTAAGAGAGCCACTCCTGCTACCCAAAGTGTATGATGTTTCATGCCGTAAGTATCGTTGTGTTTCCAGTTGCAAATATACGTATTTTTCCTATAGGGGGGGTAATGATTTCATGGATATTTTCAGCTGCACCGTGATATTTTTTAGAATCGCCGCGATTATCACGGTTTCAGGGGGCATCATCGCCCACTATTCGGGAGCCACCCGCGCCACACCCCTATACGCAATGAGGCGGAACCTCATAAGAGATTCCGCCTCAATGATAGTCGTATCAAGAGTCGCCACAGGCGACGGATGATTAGTCGCAGTTAGCGAGCTTGTTGTCAGAACCAAGCACATCGGTAATCTTGTGCTTGTACATCTGCTCCATGAGATCGCGTGCGGGGCCACAGTACTTACGGGGATCGAACTCACCCGGCTTGTCGTGGAACACCTTGCGAACAGCAGCGGTGAAGGCCAGACGAGAGTCAGAG
>CAKPRX010000046.1 GCA_934183135.1 uncultured Prevotella sp. | reverse complement strand
GGCCATCAGAGCAAGCTCATGGCGCTCGGTTTGCACTATCTTTGTATAAGATAGGCTGCACCTCGGCCATCAGAGCAAGCTCATGGCGCTCGGTTTGCACTATCTTTGTATAAGATAGGCTGCACCTCGGCCATCAGAGCAGATAGAATGGTGCCCGTCGCGCGCGCGTATATATAATAAGGTGTAAGCGGCGGACAGGCACCGTCGGCCGTCGGTGCCACCACAGAGCCAAGCCCTGGTATCGTATTAACAGTAAAGGAGAGTTATGAAAAAAGCGTGTTTGGACTTACGAGTAAGTTCGATAGAGAAACAGAATGAGAAATACTTCCTTCTGAAGTTGACGCATCAGCTGCCACTGCCGCAGATGGTGCCCGGCCAGTTTGTAGAAGTCAGAGTAGACCACTCGCCGACAACCTTTCTGCGCCGGCCGATTTCTATTAACAACTATGTGGCCGAGACCAATGAGCTGTGGCTGTTAGTGGCCCGCGTGGGCGACGGCACCCGTCAGCTGGGAACCCTCAGGGAGGGCGATGTGGTGAACTGCCTGCTGCCCCTGGGCAATGGCTTTACCATGCCGGCCCACACCGACAGCCGCGTGCTGCTGGTGGGCGGTGGCGTAGGCGTGGCCCCGCTGCTCTACTTCGGAAAGAAAATCAGGGAAGCCGGAGCCCGCCCCACATTCCTGCTTGGTGCCCGTACCCAGGCCGACTTGCTGCAGCTGGAGCTGTTCGAGGAACTGGGCGATGTACACGTTACCACCGAGGATGGAAGCTATGGCGAGAAAGGATTTGTCACCAATCACTCCGTGCTCGAACATGTGCGTTTCGACCAAATCTCCTGCTGCGGGCCCAAGCCCATGATGATGGCCGTGGCCCGCTATGCGGCCAAGAACGACATCTTCTGCGAGGTGTCGTTAGAGAATATGATGGCCTGCGGACTTGGCGCCTGTCTCTGTTGCGTGGAGAAGACCGTCAGCGGCAATCTGTGTGTATGTAAAGAGGGTCCGGTGTTTAATATTAAGAAGTTATTATGGCAAGCTTAAATGTAAAAATAAATAACCTGGAACTCCCCAATCCGGTGATGACCGCCTCGGGCACCTTCGGGTATGGTTTGGAGTTCGCCGACTTGGTTCCGCTCAGCGAGATAGGGGCCATCATCGTAAAAGGAACCACCCTGCACCCCCGCGAGGGCAACGACTATCCCCGTATGGCCGAAGTGGCGTCGGGCATGCTCAACTGCGTGGGTCTGCAGAACAAGGGCGTGGATTATTTCACGACCGAGATATATCCCAGGATAAAGGACATAGACACCCGGATAATCGTCAACGTGAGCGGCAGCTCGCCCGACGACTACGCAGAATGTGCCGCGCGCATAGATGCCCTTGACAAGATACCCGCCATAGAGCTCAACATCTCGTGTCCTAACGTAAAGGACGGCGGAATGGCCTTTGGCGTAACCTGTGCCGGCGCCGCCAGCGTGGTGAGGGCCGTGCGCCAGCGGTACCATAAGACGCTCATCGTAAAGCTGTCGCCCAATGTGACCGACATAGCCGAGATAGCCCGGGTGTGCGAGGCCGAGGGTGCCGACAGCGTCTCGCTCATCAACACACTCATGGGCATGGCCATAGATGTGGAGCACCGTAAGCCCGTGCTGAGCATTAAGACCGGCGGACTGAGCGGCCCGTGTGTAAAGCCCGTGGCCCTGCGCATGGTGTGGCAGGTGGCCCGCGCGGTGAAGATACCGGTGATAGGGCTTGGCGGCATAAGCTGTGCCGAGGATGCCATCGAGTTCCTGATGGCCGGTGCCACGGCCATAGAGATAGGCACGGCCAACTTTATAGACCCCGCCATCGCCTACAAGGTCAAGGTGGGCATCGGCGAGTGGCTCGACCGCCATGGCTGCACCTCTATCCAGGAAATCATCGGTGCCATCAACGACTAATGCCATGGCTGCGGCCTTTCGCACAGCGGTGGTACGAGCCATAAAAAAGATGAAAATTAAGCGGTAAGACTAAAATAATGAAAAATTAAATAGATTTTTCGGATTTTATGGTTACCTTTGTGCCACGCTGCGCCGCCGTTACGACGGCCTGAGCGTCAGGCACAAAGGTAATTGTTTTTAGGACACTCGCCGCCGAGGTGCCACGAAGCATGATAATAGTAACTACATTAAATTATATAATCAGGAATGAAGCGATTTTTGTATATATATCTGCTGTTCTTAGGCGTATGTTTCTTAGGAGCCTGCAATGACGGCGAAACCTATGCCGAGAAGAAAACCCGCGAGCGCAATGCCATCGGCAAGTATATCGCCGACTCGGCCGTTACGGTCATCAGCGAGGCCCAGTTCAAGGCCAATGGTTACAAGACCGACTTGTCTAAGAACGAGTTCGTGCTCTTCGAGAGCAACGGTGTCTACATGCAGATAGTAAGGCAGGGCTGTGGCGAGAAACTTAAAGACGGCGAGACGGCTTACGTACTCTGCCGCTTTACTGAGCGCAACCTGCTTACCGATTCGGTACAGCTAACCAACGATGTACTGTACTGGTCGGCCATACCTGACCGCATGTCGGTTACCAACACGTCGGGCACATTCACCGCGTCGTTCGATGCCAATATGAGTGTCATGTACCAGGCTTACGGAAGCGCCTCGGTGCCCGGCGGATGGCTGGTCCCCTTTACCTATATCGACCTGGGACGCCCTGAGACGGCCGACCAGGAGATAGCCAAGGTACGCCTTATCGTTCCGGCGGCCCAGGGCCAGACGTATGCCACACAGACCGTCTACCCCTGTCTCTATGACATAACTTATAAGCGAGGAAGATAATACAAATCAAAACAAAGATGACTTTAATCAAATCAATCTCTGGTATCAGAGGTACCATAGGCGGTCACACAGGCGACACGCTCAATCCTCTGGACATCGTGAAGTTCACTTCTGCTTACGCCACCTTTATAGGCAAGACTAAGAAAGCTAACAAGATAGTCGTAGGCCGCGACGCCCGCATCTCGGGCACCATGGTGTCTAATGTAGTGTGTGGAACCCTCATGGGCATGGGCTTCGATGTGCTTGACATCGGTCTGGCCACTACCCCTACCACCGAGCTGGCCGTTCGCATGAGCGGGGCCGACGGCGGTATCATCATCACGGCCAGCCATAATCCGCGCCAGTGGAACGCCCTCAAACTGCTCAATGCCGAGGGCGAGTTCCTGACCGCTGCCGATGGCAAGGAGGTACTTGCCATCGCCGAGAAAGAGGACTTCGGCTATGCGGATGTAGACCACTTAGGTCACTATACACAGGACGATACTTTCAACGACCGACATATCAAGAGCGTACTGGCCCTGGAGCTGGTAGACGTAGAGGCCATTAAGAAGGCACACTTCAAGGTGGTGGTCGACTCGATTAACTCGGTGGGCGGTGTCATCCTTCCTAATCTGCTCAATGCACTTGGGGTAGAGTACACGTTCCTCAACGGTGAGCCCACAGGCGACTTTGCACACAACCCCGAACCTCTGGAGAAAAACCTGAGCGGCATTATGGGCGAGGTGGCCAAGGGTGGCTACGACCTGGGTATCGTGGTAGACCCCGATGTAGACCGTTTGGCCTTTATCCAGGAAGACGGCAAGATGTATGGCGAGGAGTACACGCTGGTCAGCGTGGCCGACTATATCCTGGACCATGTCAAGGGAGCCACGGTGAGCAACCTCAGCTCTACCCGTGCCCTGCGCGATGTTACAGAGAAGCACGGCTGCACCTACTACGCTTCGGCCGTAGGCGAAGTCAATGTTACCACTAAGATGAAGGAAGTGGGCGCCGTCATAGGTGGCGAGGGCAACGGTGGAGTTATCTATCCCGAGAGCCATTATGGCCGCGACGCCCTGGTAGGCATCGCCCTGTTCCTCTCCTCATTGGCCCAGAAGGGGCTCAAGGCCAGCCAGCTGCGTCAGTTGTACCCCAACTACTATATAGCTAAGAACCGTATAGACCTTACGGCCGACACAGACGTAGACGCGATACTCGTCAAGGTCAAGGAACTGTACGGCCAGGAGCCTGGAGTTACCGTTACCGACATCGATGGTGTGAAGCTCGACTTCCCGGACAAGTGGGTACATCTGCGTAAGAGCAATACGGAGCCCATCATCCGCGTGTACAGCGAGGCGGCTACCATGGCCGAGGCCGATGCCTTAGGCAAGAAACTCATGGATGTGGTTTACAGCATGCAGTAACCCTTTCTGCTTCCAGATATGAAAAAGTCCCATGCGGTACTACCGCATGGGACTTTTTCATATTGCCATCCCCTCTGCATCAGCCGCTGTGGCTGTCAGTCTGTCGATGGCCTGGTGGCTTGCCGGGAGGGCCGGCAGCGCCATCGGTATTGTGCGTCTCGCCCTGCAGGCCGAGGACTGCGTGTATGTTGCGCATTATTCCGCTATACTTGGCCCGCTTTACGGCGCTGCCCTTGAACAGGCGGCGGTAGTCTTCCTCTGTGAGCCTGGCCCAGTCCTGGGTGGTCATGCTGAGCAGTTCGGCACCGGGCTGAAACTCTGGGGTAGAGCAGGGCGTGGCAAACCTGTTCCACGGGCAGGCCGTCAGACAGCGGTCGCAGCCATAGAAGCAGTTGCCCATGGCTGCCTGTGCAGCCGGACTTATCTCGTTGCGATTTTCTATCGTCTGATAGCTCAGACATCGTCCCGCATCCATAGTAGCCTGGCCGTCAGCTGTGTACAGGGCATGGGTGGGACACGCGTCGACACATCGGTGGCATGTGCCGCAGTGGTTGCCCATCGGCTCATCGTAGTCCAGCTCCATGGGCAGGAATATCTCGCCTAAGAAAAACATGCTTCCGGCCTTGGGGATGATGAGCTGCTGGTTGCGCCCTATCCATCCTAAGCCAGCCCGCTGTGCCCAGTACTGCTCGAGTACTGGTGCCGTGTCTACGAAACACCGGTAGTCGCTCAGCCCGAGGTTGCCAGCTAACTGGTGCATCATCCGTTTCATAACGTCATGATAATCTTTGCCTAACGCGTAGCGTGCTATCTGTAGCTCGCCGTTGGGCAGCGTGCTGGCGGGGGCGTAGTTGAGTGCCAGTGAGACGATGCTCTGTGTGCCGGGCACCAGGAGGCGCGGGTCCAGACGCTTGGCCGTATGCTCATACATGTAGTGCATGTCGGCAAAGCCCTGATGCTCCATGCGCTGCATAAAACGGCGGGCATAGTCATCATCGACAGCCTGCGCGCGGGCCACCCCACAAGCAAAAAAGCCGAGACGGTGCGCCTCGGCTTTTATTTTATTCGAATATTCTGAACTCATAGCCTTGTTCTTTCAGCCACTGCAGAGCCTTGGGCAGTGCATAGTGTAGCTTGTCGATGCTTTTAAGTGAGTCGTGGAATGTGATGATCGACCCGTTGCGTGTATACCTTTTCACATTGTTGAGCACATCCTCGCCCGTCATCCACTTGGAGTAGTCGCGGGTAACCAGGTCCCACATAATAATACGGTACTTGCGGTTAATCCACCAGTACACCGTGCGCCTCATTACTCCGTGAGGTGGCCTGAACAGGTGTGCGTGTATCAACTCGTTCGCCTTTTGCACATTCATGGCATAGGTAATCGCCATGTGCTTGAATGCACCCAGGTGGTTAAACGTGTGGTTGCCCACTTGGTGCCCTTCGGCCACAATGCGGTTATATAGGTCATGGTGGCGTAGCACGTTCTCGCCCACCATGAAGAATGTGGCTTTAATGTCAAGCTCCCTTAATGTATCGAGTATGAAGGGGGTGGACTCGGGTATGGGGCCGTCGTCAAAGGTAAGATAGACGGCCTTAACCCGTTTGTCCATTCTCCATATTGCCTTGGGGTAGATCCACCGCAGCCACATTGAGGGTTGCTCGATTATCATTGGCCTTGCTCCTGGTTAGGGTCTATACCACCGCGGTTGCGATATACAGTGTAGAGCACGTTGAGCTGTTTCATCTGCTCGGCAGCCAGCTTGTTGTCTACCAGCTCGGTGATGTTGGCAACCTGCTGCATGATGTACAGCTGGGTCAGGCACTCGTTATAGTACTGCGGGAAGTACTTGTCGTTAAGCGTTACGTACCACGACATGTACTGTGTGGCGTCTTTCCACATGGCGTCGATGGTAGCCTTGGCCTTGGCCTTGTCGCCCACCAGCGCGTAAGCCTTGGCGATGTCGGCACCTCCGCCTATGTAGCGCATGGGCAGGTTATAGGTAGGCAGGAACTTGGCCGCCTTGGCCAGCACGTTCTTAGCTTTCTGTATCTTGCCCTCCTCTATCAGTTTCAGGGCCAGCGTGGCCAGCAGCTGCCGGTGGGTGTAGCACATACGGCGAACGGTCTCGTCCAGATACAGGCCTGGTTTCTCGAGTCCGCCAAACTTGTAACGGTACATCACGTTGTTATACGTCTTCTCGGTGTCAAAGTTCTTGGCTCCCGGCGCATTGGTGGTAAACGGTGTGATACGGTAGGCCAGTCCCTCCTGTACGAAGTTGTCTCCCAGGTTCATGTAGTTTTCCTCGCCAACGGTCATGGCCACATATACGGGCCTGGTCCACTGACTGTGAGCCACAAGTTCCAACATCATCAGGTCATTCTTGTACAGGGCGCGCTTGCCCTTGAGCGATATGACCATGCGGTCTGGAATGGTGTCCGACACCATCATCATGCCACTGCGCTTCACGGCTTCCTTGTCTATGGTGACATAGAGCGTGTCGGTGGGGATGACGTGCATCGACGGGTCTTTGCCCTGTACCCAGTACTTCATAACGTTGGCTACTTCGTAGGGGTTCTCGCCAAACGTCTTGCGGGCCTCGGCGGGGTAGTCCTTGTAGAATTTCTGTATCTGAGCCTTGAACTCTGGCTTAACCTCTATATACTCGTTGGTGCCGGTGCAGAACTGCAGGCGGGGCCAGGTGATGGGCAGTGAGGGAGAGTCGTAGGCGGGTCTCTTCATCTGGTCTATGTACCAGTCGGTGGCCAGGTAGCTCAGGTTGCATACCCGGGCATCGGTGCGCACGCCCTCTACATCCTGGTTGTACCACAGGGGGAAGGTGTCGTTGTCGCCATTGGTGAAGATGATGGGGTTGCCCTTGTCCTGGAGCGTCATCAGGTAGTTCTGGCCGAAGTCGCGGCAGGTATAGCGTCCGCTGCGGTCGTGGTCGTCCCAGGTCTGGCTGGCCATCTGGATGGGTACCAGCAGACAGATGATGCCGGCCACGGCACTGATGGCCACGCTCTCCTTCTTGAAGCGTTTCTTTATCTCGGCGATGATGGCTGCCACACCCATGCCGCACCAGATGGCGAAGGCATAGAACGAGCCGGCGTAAGCATAGTCGCGCTCGCGTGGCTGGCCAGGTGTCTGGTTCAGATAGATGACTATGGCCAGACCTGTCATGAAGAACAGGAAGGCTACCACCCAGAACTGGCGGATGCCGCGGCGGCCTCGCGACCACTGCCAGAACAGTCCTATCAGGCCCAGCAGCAGTGGCAGACAGTAGAATACGTTGTGCCCCTTGTTGTTCTTCAGGTCATCGGGCAACTTGTCCTGGTCGCCCAGGCGCCAGTTGTCAAACCACTTGAAGCCGGTAATCCAGTTGCCCTTTTCCAGGGCGCCATGGCCCTGCACGTCGTTCTGACGGCCGGCGAAGTTCCACATAAAATAGCGCCAGTACATAAAGTTGCACTGGTAGGAGAAGAAGAAACGCAAATTCTCCCACTGAGTAGGCACCTTGACGGTCATGGGCTCGCCACAGCGGTCATAACTTACCTCGTGGCCGTCAACGCCCCCCATCCAGTCCTCGTATTCCTGGGCATGGGCGCCGTCGTACATACGTGGGAAGTACATGTTCTGCGCGTAGAGATACTTATCCTTGGTGTTTACGATGAAGTACGAGTCCTTCTCGTCCTTAGAGCTCTTCTCCTTGCGGCTGTAGATGGGCGCGCCCTTCTGCATACGGGGCACGCACATGCCGTTCTGCTCGTCCAGGGCCACCTGTGAGGTGTAAGCCTGGCCGTAGAACAGCGGACGGTCGCCGTACTGGTCGCGGCTCAGGTAGTTGCCTAAGGTAAAGATGTCCTCGGGCGAGTTCTGGTCCATAGGCGGGTTGGCCGCCGACCGTATCACGATGAGCGCGTAGCTCGAGTAGCCTATCATCAGCATCAGCATACACAGCAGGGCCGTGTTCTTGATGCGCGATGATACCAGTGCCACCTTCTTGCTGTTCACCACGCGCTTGTAGTTGAGCACGAAAGCCAGGATGGCCAGCACCACGATGCCCGTGACGGCTGCCTGGATGCCATAGCCGTAGAAGGGTATGCCCAGCAGGGCCACCGACAGCAGGAAGGCCACGTTCTGACGCTTGAAGTTCTTGTCGGTATAGGTCTCGTAGATGGCCCATATCACGGAGGCTATCAGCAGGATGATATAGATTATCTCGCCCGTGTTGAAGGGGCATCCCAGTACGTTGACGAACAGCAGCTCGAACCATCCGCCCACCGTGATGATGCCCGGTACCACGCCGTAGAGCACGGCTGCCACCAGTACAAACGAGATGAGCAGCGCGATGATAGACCCCTTGAGCTCCATGTTGGGGAACTTGCGGTAGCAGAACACCAGGACTATGGCCGGAATACACAGCAGGTTGAGCAGGTGTACGCCGATACTCAGTCCGGTCATATAGGTGATGAGTACCAGCCAGCGGTCCGAGTGGGGCTCGTCAGCGTGGTCTTCCCACTTGAGGATGAGCCAGAACACGATGGCCGTAAAGGCCGATGAGTAAGCGTAGACCTCGCCCTCGACAGCCGAGAACCAGAAGGTGTCGCTGAAGGTGTATATCAGCGCGCCCACCAGGCCCGATGCCTCGATGGCTATCAGCTTAGAGGTGGTCAGGTCGTCCCAGGTCTTTATCACCAGCTTGCGCGTAAGGTGCGTGATGGTCCAGAACAGGAACATGATGGTTACGGCACTGAGCAAGGCGCTCATCGTGTTGACCATGCGGGCCACCATCGACGGGTCGCTTACAAAGTGGGTGAAAAGATTGGCCGTGAGCATGAAGAAGGGGGCCCCGGGCGGGTGCCCTATCTCCAGCTTGTACCCTGTAGTGATAAACTCAGGACAGTCCCAGAACGAGGCTGTTGGTTCAATGGTAGAGCAATAGACGAAAGCGGCTACCAGGAAGGCAACCCATCCGAGTACGTTGTCTACTAATCTGTACTGTTTCATTGTATGTTATTTGTAATAATTATGTTGTCAGTATCGGTTAGTGCCGTCGGGGTCACCCTGATAGGCACTGTAGTCCCCGCCTGTATCATAGGGACATACCTAACTGCAAAGTTACTGTTTTTATGCGAGAAAACGCCTTAAACCTACATGAATTGATGCCACGGCACTTTTTTTTATCCGTTTTTAGCATCTGCGCCACGCCTGCGGTCTGATAAAAGGTATAGGGGCAAAAAGGCAGAGGGTGTGCCCCCTGTGTGCAGGCGCAGGCTTCCTGACCGCCCATGCTGACGGGCATTTTGGCGATGTGTGTCGTAAAGATTTTTCTGATAATGTATAAATATACATTTCTGCTGTTTTGCCATCGGGCGAGGGCGCTTCGGGCTTCTGTAATTTGTCTGTACGCTCGCCGAGGGGGCAGCGGTGGCGAAAATGGCAATTTTCAGACCACCCGGAAACGACCATTTTTTCGCTCGCGATGGTCATTAGAATCGTAATGACCATCGCGAGCGAAAAAATGACCATCACGGCGCCCCTAAAAACTACCCTCGCCGGAGCCGAAAATAGCGGCGAAAAAGGCGCTGAATACCGCTATTTTGTAAAGGATTGTTACTTTTGCGCCCCTCGCGATGCTCCCCGACGGCCCCGATGGCCCCAAAAATCGTCCTGGTTTGTGGAATTTTTGTGGAAATTGCGCCCCGTAAAACGGCCATTGCGACTGTATATTTATACATTATCGCCCCTCGTTTTGCATAAATATACAGTCGTGTGTAAAGGTTTTTCGCCATTTCCAGCTATGGCTATAACAGCGACAGAGTCCGTGGCATTGCCCATGACGGCCACGGTTCCGGCTGTGAGCATATCTTCTGGCCCCCGATGTCGGCTCCCGGCATCGTAAGGGCGGTCCCTGTGCCGTTAGCGGGTGGGCACTAACAAAAAATGGTGCTGCCCACCGTAGTGAGCAACACCATCTGTATTACATTCATTTATGTGCTTGTCGTTACTTGATAAGGCTTACCGAGCGCTTGAGGAAGTCGCTCAGACGCTGGCCCTTGAGCATACCGTTCTGGAGCAGTGCCAGGTCTATGAGCTGGTGGATGATGTCGTTGCCGGCAGCGTACTCGCTCAGTATCTGAGTCTTCTTGGCACGCTCGTCGGCTATGGCCTTCAGCGTATTGGTCTTGTCGTCTTTCTCCTCCTGGGTTATTTCCTCGGGCTTCTTGTCCTTCTGGCTCTGGTTCAGTGCTGCCAGGCGGGCCTCCTGGCCCCGCAGCTCGCTCAGCACAGGCTTCAGAGCCTCGTCGGTGGCCTTGTCGGTGCTCTCAAGTACCTTCTTGACCAGCGGATGGTCCGTATTGAGCACGAAAGCGTACGAGTCGGGCATCTGGGCATAGAAACTCATGCCCTGCTGGTACTTGCTGATGTCTTTCATACGGCGCATGTACTCGTTCTGAGTGATGGTTACGGGCTGGCCGGTCTCACCCAGCGGCAGCACGTCTACCGTAAACTCGGCCTTGTCTATCTTGGGCAGCTGCGAGCGGAACACCTCGGTCAGCTTGTCGCTCTGCTCCTCGCTCAGGTCGCTCTTCCTGGCGTCGTCCTTTACTATCAGCCGGTCCACGATGTCGGCGTCTACACGGGTAAACCGCGTTTTCTCCGTTTTCTGCTCCAGCATCGACACTACCGGCGTGTCCAGGTCGCCGTCCAGCAGCAGTACGCTGTACCCCTTGGCCTTAGCAGCCTCGATATAGGCGTATTGCTCGGTGGCGTTGTTGGCGTAGAGATATACCAGGTTGCCATCCTTGTCGGTCTGGTTGTCCTTGATGAGCTTCTGGTACTCTTCCTGGGTAAAGTACTTGCCGTCCACGTCCTTGAACAGTACGAAGTCCTTGGCGCGGTTGTAGAAGTCTTCCTGCGAGAGCATGCCGTAGTTGATGAAGAGCTTCAGGTTGTCCCATTTCTCCTCAAAGGCTTTGCGGTCTTCCTTGAAGAGGCTCTGCAGGCGGTCGGCCACCTTCTTGGTGATGTACGTGGAAATCTTCTTCACGTTGGCGTCGCTCTGCAGGTAGCTACGGCTCACGTTGAGCGGTATGTCGGGCGAGTCGATGACACCGTGGAGCAGCGTGAGGAAGTCGGGGACGATGCCCTCGACCTGGTCGGTCACGAACACCTGGTTGCAGTACAGCTGTATCTTGTTGCGCTGCAGCTCTATGTTGCTCTTGATGCGCGGGAAGTACAGGATGCCCGTCAGGTGGAACGGATAGTCCACGTTGAGGTGTATCCAGAACATAGGCTCGTCGTGCATGGGGTAGAGCGTGCGGTAGAAATTCTTGTAGTCCTCGTCTTTGAGCGTGCTGGGGGTCTTGGTCCACAGCGGCTCCACGTCGTTGATGATGTTGTCCTCATCGGTTTCCACCTGCTTGCCGTCTTTCCACTCTGTCTTCTTGCCAAAGGCGATGGGAACAGCCAGGAACTTGCAGTACTTGTTGAGCAGGGCCTCGATGCGGGCCTTCTCCAGGAACTCCTTGCAGTCGTCGTCTATGTGCAGGATGATGTCTGTACCGCGGTCGGCCTTCTCGGTCTCCTCCAGGGTGTACGACGGGCTGCCGTCGCAGCTCCACTTCACGGCCTTGGCCCCTTCCTTGTAGCTCTTGGTTATTATCTCCACCTTCTTGCTTACCATGAAGGCCGAGTAGAAGCCCAGTCCGAAGTGGCCGATGATGGCGTTGGCCTTGTCCTTGTACTTCTCCATGAAGTCGTTGACTCCCGAGAACGCTATCTGGTTAATGTAGCGGTCCACCTCGTCTGCGGTCATTCCGATGCCCCTGTCGCTGATGGTCAGGGTGTCCTTGCCGAGCGTCACGTGTACCGTCAGGTCGCCCGGTTCGCCCTTGAAGTCGCCCTGCGCGGTCAGGGTTTTCAGCTTTTGCGTGGCGTCAACGGCGTTGGACACCATCTCGCGCAGAAATATCTCATGGTCCGAGTAGAGGAACTTCTTGATGACAGGGAAGATGTTCTCTGTCGTTACACCTATATTACCTTTTTGCATAATTAGTATAGTTTTAGTTATAATCTGCTAATGCTATAACAAAAAGCGTGCCAACCTGTGGCACGCCGATTAAATAAATTGCAGGAGCTGATGGCTGCGGCCCCATGGCCAGCGGCTGTCAGCCCCGGGTTAGTAGTACGAGTGCATGCCCGTCATCAGATAGTTGACCCCGAAGTAGGTCATCATCAGTACCCCGAAGGCTCCCACCATATATATATGGTACACTGTGGGCCGCGCCATGGCCTGTACCGTTGCCCGGTGCAAGGGTACGGCGTAGGCCATCAGCGTAATGAGCGCCCAGACCTCCTTGGGATCCCAGCTCCAGTAGCTGCCCCACGACACGTTGGCCCACACGGCACCTAAGAATATGCCTATGGCCAGGGTGGCTATGGCGGGGTAGAGCATGAGCTGGCTGAGCAGCATAAGCGACTGCAGGGCCTGCCGGCGAACGATGAGGGCCGTTACCGAGCACAGGAAACTGATGGACAGCAGGGCGTAGGCCAGCATGATGACCGACACGTGCAGGCTGAGCAGGGGCGACCGCAGTACCGGCATCGTCGGGGTGATGTTGGGGTCTATCTCGCCGATGTGGCTCACCAGCAGGAAGAACCCGCCCAGTATCAGCCCGAAGGGCAGCATGATGTGCCACCGCCGCGCGCTCACTATGGCTATCAGCATAATGGCCCAGGCCAGCGCCAGCATGGTCTCGTAGCCATTGGCCAGCGGTATGGTGCCCCCTATCAGCCATCGCAGGGCTATGCGGGCCGTGAGCAGTAGCAGGAATACCATCGTCAGGGCATAGGCCACGCCAAACAGGCGTCCGGCCTTTCTGCCGCTCACCATCCTCACCACGATGGCCGCCATGAGCACCAGCCCCAGTGCCAGGCATGCCATGAACAGTATCTTGGTGACGTCTACCCGGTTGTACAGGGCCTCAGCCTGTCGCTGGGTGGCTGTGGGCAGCGTGCTGCCGGCATGCAGCGCCTGGTACTTGGCCATCTTGTCTATCGCCCTGTCCATGTCGGCATAGCGCCCGGCCAGCGCGTACTCGTACAGCACGCCGAACACGTTGCGTATGTACAGGCTGTCGGCTTCCGCGGTGCCCTGTGGCAGCGCGTCCATGGGGGCCAGCCAGCGTGTGGTGCCCCCTACGGTCTGCGGAAACAGCCGTAGCGAGCTGCCGTGGCGCAGCTCCATGATGAGCTGTATGCGTTCGTCTACGTCGGCAGCCTGCTTGTACAGTTTGGCATGGTCGCCATTGTAGTACTGCTGGATGTAGGGGCCCAGGATGTAGCGGTTGCTCTCGTAGGTGAAGAAACCCTTGAGCGACATGTTGTCAGCCAGTTTCAGCCGGTCGCTCAGTGGCCCGTCCTTGACGCGGATAAACTTCTCGTAGCTCCAGTCGTCGCCCCAGAATATCCATCCGCACAGCACCTGTTCGGGCGTAAGTCCCTGGTAGCTGTCGTGGCCGTATATCTTACGGGTAAAGTCTATCGCATAGGTCTGCAGGGTACATATACGGCCATTGTATAGCACACACAGGCGGCCCATGCGCTCGGCCGTGGCCTTGGGCAGCGACGGTGCCGCCGTGGCCTGGTTCAGTCCGCTGGCCAGCAGCGCCACGCCCAGCAGTCCGCGGCGCAGCCTGTCGTTGCGCAGCAGCTGGCGGAAGGTTCCGCGCGGGTCGGCCAGCATCCACACGAGCGCCAGGGCCAGCAGCACGTAGCCCGCGTAGGTCACGGGTATGCCGTAGGGGTCGGCGTTGATGGTCAGCGTACTGCCCAGCTGGTCCTCGTCGTACGCTGTCTGGTAGAACCAGTACCCCCTGTGTCTCAGCACGTGGTTCATGGATATGACAGCCTGCACGGGCTCGCCATGGTCGGTTACGGTGAGCGTTGACTGGTAGTCGGCCTCGGTCTGTGTACCCGCATCATAGACCACGTTGAACCCTGTCAGTGTCAGGCTGAACGGCAGTTGTGCGGGGGTACTTCCCCCCTTGGCCGCGTCACACTGCCACTCCGTGGTGGCCATTCCCTGGCGCAGGTGTATGGTACCCGTGTGAGCCGTCAGATGCGTGAGCAGTGCCCCGGCCAGTATCAGCAGCAGCGAGGCGTGCATACACAGCAGCGACCATCTACGCATGCGCCGTCTGATAATCCATATCACGGCTACGACAGCCAGCGCGGCCCACAGCATGGTGAACCAGCCGGCGGAGTAGATGGTCGCTGCGGCGTAGTCCTGCCCCTTGCAGGTAGCTGCCACAGTGGCTATGGCCATCACTACAGTAACGGTTATGTAGAGCGTGTAGAGTAGGTATCGTGTCATATATATAATAATGTATAGACACTGCCATGTCCGTCCTTACCCTTACGGTGAGGCCGGTCCATGGCAGTGTCGGATAGGTTGATTATATAGACTGCAAGAACTTGACTACGGCGTTGCGCTCACGGGTGCTCAGGTTGTAGAACTTGACCGTAGAGCTGTAGGCGTGGCTCTTCTTGCTGTAGCCATGCCACATGATAGCCTCTATCTCATTGCGTGCGCGACAGTCGTGCAGGCGGTCGCCGCGTCCGGTGTTGATGGTAGACAGGCCGCGGCCCCAGAGCGGGGTGGTGCGACACCAGGAGTTGTGTACATCGTTCTCCATATACAGCTTGTGCTGTACAAAGTCAGAGTAGGGATATATCTTCTGGTTGGCGTAGCGAGGCAGGTCCTTGCCCTTGATGTTGTCAGAAGTCCAGTAGTTGTCTTTGCCTGTGGTCCAGGACGGACGGTGACACTGGGCACAGCCTATCTCCATGAATACCTTCTTGCCAAGCTGCACCTCGGGGTCATTCAGGTTACGGGCACGGGGAATGGCCAGACCGCGGTGCCATACCATGAAGTCATAGTAGTCGTTGTCGGTCATCTCGGGGGCAAAGGTACCGTACTTGTTGTTCAGCTGGTTGGTGCTGGGGTCCAGCAGGTACTTCACCTTCTCGGCTATCTTCTCGTCGGTATCAGCCCAGTAGGGCGAGGTGCGGTCGGCGCGTATCTTGGCTATCACGCTGGGCTCCTCGGACATGGCGGTGGCCCAGGCAGTGGTGGTGTACAGTTTGGGGCGGTCGCTGCGGGTCACGTTGGTTATGTTCCAGATGGCGTTGGCACCGGGGCCATCCTGCAGGGTGGCACGTGTCAGCGCATAGGTGTAGCGCTTCAGCATGGCAGGCACCTCCTTGACCGAGCCGTCGTCCTGGGTGAACGAGCGCTTGGTGGGGTAGCTGCCATCGGCCAGCCGGCCGGCTACCGAGAATGAGTAGAACGCGCTCTCGGCCATGTCGCCCTTGCTGCTGTCCCAGAACTGCGGGTTCAGATACTCGCTTACGTCCAGGCCGGCCTTCTTCAGTGAGGCAGCCTCCTCCTTGTACTGGTCTATGATGTCCTGCTCGTCTATGGCGTCTATCAGGCCGGTGCCTATGATACCTATGGTCGACTCTAAGCGGAAGGCCAGGTTGGTAGGCTTGGGATTGGTGTGGAAGGCATCGTCGTCTATGGTCACCACGGGGTACTGCAGCGAGTAGGGAGTACCGTCGGGGAACTTCATGGGCAGTCCGCTGGGCATAGAGGTCACCTCAGGCCAGCTTATGTGTATGCCACTCTCCTCGATAGGGGGCAGGAAGGGCGATGCTGCCTGTGTCTGCGGCATGCCGGTGACATGGTTGTCGTAGGGGCCGTCGTTGCTGTTGGCACCGTCGGTAGGATGGTACACCACGAGCAGGTAACCGTTGCCGTTGGTGGCTGTGTACTTGTTCTGCCACTTGCCATGGCCGTAGCCGGGATGGCAGTCCATACACGACTTGCGTACCGAGGCCGGGCCGAGGCCGGCAAAGGGCTTGGTGCTGCCGTTGAAGTCGCGCTCGAAGAACATCTCGCCGTGCTTGAACTCGTTGCTCAGACCCTGCTGGGTCACGGCAGGAGTCTCGTCCTCATAGCACTTGGCCCCCACGTTGTCAGTGGTGCCGAGCTCGCCGCCGGGGTACCACTCGCTCTTGTCAAAGTTGCCGATACTCTGGCCTACGTACTTGTAGTCGTCGCCAGTAGTAACGGGGGCGTCATCGTCCGAGCACGAACTCATGCTCAGACAGGCACAGCCTATCATCAGACTGCTGCCAATCAATGTCTGTAATTTCATTTTCATTCTTGTTGATGTTTTGTCTGTTATATCAGCAAAGTTGTACGCGGCCACAGGGCCACGTACAACTCTTCTGTCCGTCTTGTCAGCCGGCCCTGTGCGAGCCGTTATGGCTGACAGCGCCGGGTGTTAGTTCTTCTGGATCCACTCCTTAGCCTCGTTGATGGCATCGTTCAGCTCGTTGGTGGCATCCATGGCTGCCTTGATTTTCAGCTCGGTTGCCTTGTCGTGGTTGTTGGCAAAGTCAACAAACTTGACACTTCCCTGCTTGCAGGTAGTAAGTGCGCTGAGCGAAGCGTCCAACTTGGCCTGCACGTCGGCAGCTACGGTGGGGTTATACTTGTACAGATAAGCCATTACAGACTTGCTGTCGTAGTTGCTCTGCTCGAGATTGCCATAGAGGGCGTTCTTGATACTGATGATGTTGTCATAGAAATCCTCGAACGACTTCTTGCTGTAAGGCGACTCGATGTAGTCGGGCGAGTCGGGGCCATCTTCGCCCTGTTCCGGACGGCCAATGGCACAACGGTACACCTGGCCCATCTTCGTGTTGGCCACCTCGTCGCAGATATTCATACAGCCACCGTCCAGGATGGTGCTGATAACGCCACGCCAAGAAGTGTAGCTCTGTGTCTTGTTCAGGTTAAGCATGGCATCGCCTGTGTAGGCACCGTCAATGAGCAGCTCAAAACCGCGGTTGGTGCAGCGGGCCACGTGGGTGGGGTTAGCCTGGGTGCCAAGCCATGCTGCCTCGAGCCAGCAGCAGTGGTCGTACAGGTCGCCGGCTACGGCGATGGCGAACTTGAGTTCCTGGGCACCGCTCACGTTGGGGTTCTTGGCTGCAAAGTCGGCATCGGTCTCCTTGCCCAGCAGGTCGGCTACAGTGCGAGGGGCACCGTTGCGGAAGAGGATGAACTCCAGTCCGTGGAAACCTAATGAGGAAGTCTCATCGTTGAGTGCGCTGACGGCGGCAATCTGCTGGTCGACGGTCTTGTCGCTCTCAAAGATGCTGGCGTACTGTGTGGCGAAGAAGGTGCCTAAGTCGGCACGGCTCAGAGGCCATGTGTCTATATGGGGGTCTATTCCGAATACCTCAGCAGGGCCATAGAGCCAGGCCTCAGACTTCTCCCACCAGGCGCGAGCCTCCAGGAACTTGTCGCAGGTGGTCTGTATCTGTGTCTCGGTCACGCTGCCGTTGGCCACCGATGCCTGCAGGCTCTGTACCAGTCCGAAGAGCTCCTCGGTAGAGTTGGCCAGGTTAGTATAGGTGGGGAATACCACCTTGTTGATGTACTGCTGAGTTACCCCCTCAAGCAGGGCGGTCTTCTCGTTCTCCTGTTCCTGTCCGTTGCCCCCGTTGTCGTCCGAGCAAGAGGCGAAGGACACTGTCAGTGCCATGGCGGTGGCCACGGCGAAGGCGTAGTTTACAATCTTTTTCATTTTTAATAAAATAACTAATTTATGGGTTATACTGAAACTTGGTGTCTGTTAGAGGAAGAAGCCCTGGTAAGCTATGCCGATAGAGACAGAGGGCTCGTTGTTGT